>DATCAX010000190.1:0-2632 GCA_036512375.1 Candidatus Angelobacter sp.
TGGCCAAAGCAGGAGCGGACGTAATTACCATCAGCGGGTTCGACGGTGGGACGGGCGCGTCACCCTTGAGTTCGATCAAGAACACGGGCGTGCCCTGGGAGTTCGGTCTACGGGATGCGCATCGCACGCTGATCAAAGCGGGACTGAGGCAGCACGTAAAGCTCAGGATGGATGGCGGACTGAAATTTGGACGCGACGTTATTATTGCTGCGCTGCTTGGTGCCGACGAATTCGGCTTTGGAACTGCCGCGCTACTGGCCATGGGTTGCGTGATGGCGCGCCAATGCCATCTCAATACTTGCCCCGTCGGAATCGCAACCCAGGATGAGACTTTGCGAACGCGTTTTACCGGGCGTCCCGAGATGGTGAAAAATTATTTCCGCGCGGTGGCTGCGGAAACCCGCTCTCTGCTCGGCCGGATGGGCGTTCATTCGCTGGAGGAGATAGTTGGACGCACTGAATTGCTGCATCCCCGCACGCTGGGCGCGTACCGATGGATTCGCGGTTTGCTCCCGCCCACCGCCAAGGCCCCTTATGTGGCTAAGCAGAGCGGAAAAAGAAGAGATCTTTCAAGTCGCCTGCTGGATCTTGCCAAAAGCACAGGGCGTGTGCCACCGCCCATATTGCCGATTGTCAACGCTGACCGCAGCATTGGCGCAGAGCTAACGGGCGAGCGCCTCCGCCGACAATCGTCAACTTCCACAATGTCACCAACAGATGTTCATTTTAGCGGTACAGCTGGACAGAGCTTTGGAGCATTTCTTGGCACTGGCATCAAGTTTCATCTAAATGGTGCGGCCAATGATTATGTGGGAAAAGGGCTGAGCGGAGGCACAATCGCAATTGAAGCCGGAAACGGCGCTTCGCGTCGCGGTGATGTTCTGGCCGGCAACACCGTTCTTTATGGAGCAACCTCGGGAGAGCTATACATTGCGGGGCAGGCAGGGGAACGGTTCGCCGTGCGAAACAGCGGCGCCGTATCGGTGGTAGAGGGCGTGGGAGATCACGCTTGCGAATACATGACTGGAGGAGTGGTGGTGATTCTTGGGCCTGCCGGCATCAATCTTGGCTCGGGGATGACTGGTGGGTTGACCTATGTCCTTACCGATCGCGTCTCCATCAATTCGTGTAATGAAGATTTCGTCCGATTGGAACCGTGCTCGGTGGAGGAAGAACAGGCTGTCCGTCAACTTCTGATCCGGCACTGGATGCTCACGCGCAGTGATCGCGCAGCTCTGTTGCTGGCGTCGGGCCTTCGGCTGCCGATCACGAGTATGCAACCAGTGGTTTTGCCCTGCGCAGTCAGTGAGACATGGAAGCCGGTTCTACAGAGGTTTGAGCGAGCTGCTCTGAGCGGTCTGCGTAATTCCCTTCGCCCGGAAAAGGCAATCGAAAGTGAATTTCCCAAGCGCAAAGTGAGGGTCGATCCGCATCAGGTCACAACAGCTACATCGCGGCCGGTTGAGTAACGGCATTGCCAACGCTCGACAAAATAGAGAGGACTTAGGTCTCAAGCCTACGTGCCGGTTTTTTCCCGAATCTAGCAAGGTAGCTGCGATACTGCGCAAGACGAGTGGGAAGGGCGCGGTAAAAAATATACTGGCCACTGCGGCGGGAAGAAATCAATCCAGCCTGGGACACGGGCTTAGGTCAGGAAATTAATGGAGAAGGGCTCATAGGGTTGACCCGAGGGTTCATGTATGCCGGGGCTAGCCGGGTCGTGGCGAGTTTGTGGAGAGTCAATGACATTGCCACGTCCGATCTAATGGCTCGATTCTACAAAGCGATGCAGCGAGACAAGATGCGGCCGTCTGCCGCATTAAGGGCTGCCCAGATCCAAATGTGGCGTCAGAGGCGATGGAGCTCACCTTCTTATTGGGCCGCATTCCAGATCCATGGGGAATGGAATTAGCGGCTCTCAAATGGGGTGAGTATTGATATATTTCGGTACCTAACCCCAACAATTCACTTTATTACTTTTTCCGAAAGTCCTACGCTCCAACTGGCCTTTCGAGGCTGCCGCCAAACAAGGTTTTTCCTCCATTTGTGGCCAAATTGTGCACGGGAATTTAAAAAAAGCGTGATGAAAAAAATGGCTAAGTGATTGAAAAAAATATGGTAGGCACGAGGAGACTCGAACTCCTGACCTCTACCGTGTCAAGGTAGCGCTCTAACCAACTGAGCTACGCGCCTACAAAAACGGTTGGCAGAAGTTATTTTACCACTACTGCGGGGGACTGGTGGCCGCCTGACGGCCAAACCTTGGTACACTGGCGCGGACGCATGAGCACACTTCTTATAATGGGCGACTCAGTGGTTTGGGGCCAGGGACTGGCTTATGAGCACAAGACCGCCAGCATCCTGGCGCGCCATTTGGGCGCGGAAATTAATATGATGGCCCACTCCGGGGCTAAGATCGGCATTCGCGATTCATATACCGTCACCATGCCATCCGGAGAGGTCCCGTGTTTTTTCCCCACGATTCTGCAGCAGCTTCAGGGTTTCAACGGTGACCCCGCGAGCGTGAAATGGGTGCTGATGAACGGCGGCATCAATGACGTGGAGGTACAGCGAGTTTTTAATCCCATGATCCCGCAGTACGAGCTTGAGTTGCATACACGCAATTATTGCG
>DATCAX010000191.1:0-3133 GCA_036512375.1 Candidatus Angelobacter sp.
AGGATCACAACGAACTGCTCGAAACAGTTCTGCCTCTGATCTCGGCCCGACCCAACAAGAAGCAGGACAAGATTCGCCTCGTTTTTGAAGGCGGATTCTGCGAACAGCCGCCATTGGATCTGATTCGCGCCATCGCGCGCTCCTGCTACATCGTCGATGATGACCTGTTGATTGGCATGCGATGGATTTTGGAGGACGTGCCGCTGGAGGGCGATCCGCTATTCAACCTTGCCGATGCCTACCTGGAAAAGAGCTCCTACAGTCCCGTGCAGCATGATCTCCGCAAGCCCAAGGAGAAGATGCTTCTTGAGCGGATCAGGAATTCGCGCGCGGATGCCGCGATTCTAACCGCGGCGAAAATGTGCGAACCCGGCCTGGAAGAACAGGTGGCCTACTTACACGCGCTGGACAAAGAGGGGATTCCCTATTTCATCAGCGAATTTGAAGAAAAAATGACCACCTTCGACCACATGGAAATTCAGCTTGAGACTTTCGTGGAAAATATTCTGTTCAGTTAAGGAAGGATGCAGCAATGAGCGATCCACAACGACAAGACGGGATGGTTGGCCGGGGAAATCGGGAAGGGACCGATCTTTTTCGCCAATGGTTTTCGGAATTGAACCGCACCGCGGAACAGGGCGATCCGTGCGCTTATGTTTTCGTCATGGGCAGCATGTGCGAAATCTTGCGCACATTCAACCTTCCCGTCGTTTTTCCCGAAATCAATTCCCTCCAAATGGCGGTGCGCCGTGTGGCCCATGAATATCTCAACCAAGCCGAAGACTACGGGTACTCGCCGGATATCTGCGGCTATGTGAAAGCCGATGTAGCCGTGCAACTGCGCGGCGGCGAGCATCCAATGGGCCGCATTCCCAAACCCTCCATCGCGGTGCTGACCAATGCCTGCAATACCTACATCAAGTGGGCGGAGATCTGGGAGCGGATGTATCACATTCCGGTCTTTACGCTCGACATACCCGGCACCCGCGCAGCAGGAACGCAAACCTGGGCAGGTGACCCGGACTTTGAAAACGATCGCCGCTATGTGCAAGCCCAGATCACGGAGCTGATCGCACTTTGCGAGCGTGTGACCGGCATCAAGTTCGACATCGACCGCCTCCGTGAAGTGATGGGCTACGCCAATGAAATGTCCCGAGGCTGGAAACAGGTATTGGAGTTCAACAAGACCCAGCCGTCGCTTTTCAACGCGCTGACGGATGGAACCATCTACCTGGGAGTTACAAACGGCTTTCGTGGCGCTCCGGAGGGGGGCCGCTATTTCACAAATCTTGTCGAGGAGATGGCCTACAAAGCCTCCCATGGCATTGGCACGCTCACAGAAGAAAAATACCGTCTGACTTTCATCGGCGTGCCCTGTTATCCCATCTTTCGAAGGTTCAATGAACTCTTTACCGAGTGGGGCGGAACCTTCGTCCACTCCACGTACCTTTGGTTCGCCTCTGGTGGTGCCAATCTGGGCTTCGAGTACGATCTGGCCCACCCGATGGAAAGCCTTGCGGAAGGCATCCTCATCAGTGTGCGCGATGCGATGGACAGCATGTTCTATCAAGACAAAGCGATCATCGAAATGGTTGATTCCTTCCATCTGGACGGCGTGGTCTACCATCCCATCAAGAGTTGCCGCACCACTTCTACCGGAATGGCCGATAACCGCCGCGCGGTGATGGCCGCCCGCGACATCCCCAGTCTCTTCATCGAATCCGACATGATGGATCGCCGTGTGGTTTCCGAAGCACAAATGAAGAACCGCATTGATGCTTTTTTTGAAGGCTTGGCTTCCCGCAGGCAGCAAGAAGCTGCCACCCGCTAGGGCGGATGAGTTCGACACGGAGAGGAATCGCAAAATGGCATACGCAGCCGGGGTAGATGTCGGGTCCACGCAAACAAAAGCCATTGTGATCAATGAAGCGAAACACATCGTCGGACGAGCGCTGATTGATACCGGCGCAAACGTGATCATGGCTGCCGAGCAGTCTTTCTCAGAGGCCCTCAAGAATGCAAACGTGCGGGAGGAAGAAGTCGAGTATGTGGTCGGTACTGGATACGGCCGGTACCGCGTGACTTTTGGAAACACCCAGGTGACGGAGATCAGTTGTCATGGTCGCGGTGCGGTGCACATGTTTTCCGGCACACGCACCGTGCTCGACATGGGAGGCCAGGATACCAAAGCGATCCGCGTACGCCCCTCAGGCGAAATTGTGGATTTTTGCATGAACGACAAATGCGCCGCAGGTACCGGACGATTCTTGGGCGCGGCTTCCAGCGCCCTCGACATTCCTTTGGATCAATTGGGTCCGACGGCCCTGCGCGCCGAGCGGCCCGTGCGCATCAGTACGACCTGCACCGTGTTCGCCGAGTCCGAAGTTCTTTCCTGGCTGGGCAAAGGGAAAAAGATCGAAGACATCCTGCAGGGTGTTCACCAATCAATTGCTGCGCGCTCCATCGGGCTGCTTCGGCGGGTCGGAGTCGAGGAAGAGATCACGTTTACGGGCGGAGTGGCGCGCAATATTGGAATGATCGAGGCGCTGCAGAAGGGTCTTAACGCCAAGCTGAACGTGAGCGAGGATTCCCACTTCATGGGTGCTCTGGGCGCTGCCTTATTCGCTCTGGATCATGTTCTGGCCGGGCGGGCACCCGCCACCGCAGGGAGGCCATCATGATTTGTACCGCCGGAATCGATGTTGGTTCCACTTATGCAAAAGCGGTAGTCCTAAGTGAGCAGGGCGTGATCCTCGGTCACGCCTTGAACAGCACGGGTTTTAAGCTCGCCGAAGTGGCCCGCCAGGTTTACCAAAGTGCTCTAGAAAGTGCGGGAATGGCGGAATCCGACATTTCCTACGTTGTGGCCGCGGGATTCGGGCGTCACATGGTGTCGTTCAGTGATACTCAAGTGACCGACCTCACTGCCAGCGCGCGGGGCGCGACCTTCTTCTTCCCTGGAACGCGTACCATTCTCGACGTCGGAGGCCAAACCATGAAAGCCACGCGGATCGACGAGTTGGCCCGCGTCAAGTCCTTCCGTCTCAATGACAAGTGCGCCGCCGGAACCGGCGCTTTCCTGGAGAAGACAGCGCGATACATGGGTTACGGGACCGCAGAGATTGGTCCGTTG
>DATCAX010000192.1:0-2957 GCA_036512375.1 Candidatus Angelobacter sp.
TTGACGGAAGCAGCCTGCTGTATCCGATAGAGGTTCAGCTGGCTAGTACTCATCTCACGCATGACTTCAACGCTGGCGGGTGCGAGTGCCGCGCCCAAAATGAGCCAACCACCAAACCTTGGCGCCAGCGTCGTCCCCAGCGAATTGAAGGCCTGCGTCAGATTCAAACGGCTGGAGGCGGTGCGCGGCGGACCAAGAACTGCGACGTACGGATTTGCGGACGTCTGGAGTATGGTCATTCCCGCAGCCAGTACGATTAACGCGGTCAGGAAGAGTGGGAACGACGGGATCGAGGCGGCCGGAACGAAGATGAGCGCGCCTGTAGCCATCGTTAGAAGGCCGGTGACCATCGACCGTTTGTAGCCGATCCACTCAACGATTTTGCCGGACGGCATGGAAAACAGAAAGTAAGAAGAAAAGAAGGCAAACTGCACCAACAATGCTTCTGTGTAATTCAGGTCGAAGATATTTTTCAGATGCGGGATCAGAACGTCATTCAGGCAGGTCAGGAAGCCCCACGCAAAAAACAGGGTTGAGACCATCGCCATGGCCCTTCGGTCGGTCTTCTCAGGAGCACCCTGAGGCGCGGTGCTAACTCGGTCGGATTGGCTAAGGGTAGCTATGACAAGGAACCAGGAAGAAAACTGTTGCTTGACTACTTAAGCATACAGTGCCGGATGTTCTCAAGCGCCAGCAATGCCGCACGGTGAAAACGCTTGCAACCAACTCTTGCAACTATGGATAAAAGCGCCGTCTGGCGGGAGAGTTTTAATCTGCCGCAACGGAAAGTACCGCCTTCGGGCGGTTATAATGCGCTCAAGAAGAACAGGACACCTATCATGGCGGTTGCGGCCACATCACATCCCGGCGACGCGGCACTTTTGATCGAAGTAGGGGGGCAGAAGCGCAGGATCGACATCAGCAAGTCGCCTTTGACCATAGGACGGTCCGAAGAATGCGATGCCACCATTGCCGACCTGAAAGTCTCCCGCCAGCAGGCCAAACTGCTGATTGAGGGCTGTGAATACTACATTGTGGACTGCGAGAGCCGCCATGGCACGTTCGTGAACGGCGAACGCCGTGATCGCGCCAAGCTGAAAAACAGAGATGAAATTACCTTCGGCATAGCTGGGGTGAAGATTGTTTTTCACCACGGCGCGGCCGCCAGTTCCACGCATATCTCAACCGACATGTTGCTGACGCGGCTGGGCTCAAAGTCTGACGCTACTGACCTGGAAAAGCTCAGGCTATTTCTTGAAGCGGCCAGAAGCCTCACCGGCGGCGTGGTGGTGAATGAAGTCCTGCGCAATATGCTCGACTACGCTCTAAAAATCACCAAGGCAGAGCGCGGCTTCGTGTATCTCAAGGAAGCCGACAAAGGCGGGACGCCAATTCTGGCCTGTGGGCTGGACAACAAAGGCGTGAGCCTCACCGTTGACACCAAAGTTTCTCATTCTGTCGTTCACGAAGCATTGAATTCCGCGGCGGAGTTCATTACTGGTGACGCCTTGAAGCAGCAGGCGCTGGCGGAACGCCAGAGTATTGTGCTCAATGAATTGCGCACCGTGATCGCCATTCCGCTGCGGACCCGGCAGCATGGCGCTTCGCCGACCAACGTGGACGGCGTGCTGTACCTGGACAGCCGCTCCGTTTCCCACAATCTATCCGGCGTCAGCAATGAAGTGTTGCGCGCGCTGGCCAGTGAATGCGCGGCGGTGCTGGAAAGCGCCAAACTAGTGGCGGCGGAGCAGGCAGCGCAGCAGTATCGCAAGGAAATGGAGATTGCCGCGTCCATCCAGCGGAGTTTGATCTCCGCCTCGAAGGTGGAGACCGATTTCGTCCGGATAAACGCCTGCAGCATACCCTGCCGCGAAGTCGGCGGCGACTTTTACGATGTCCACGTGGCGCCCGACTCAGTAACGGTGATTGTGGCCGACGTTTCCGGCAAAGGAATCTCAGCGGCCCTGCTGGCGTCAGTGATTCATGGAATGTTTTATGCGCAGATGACGAGCGGCACCCGCCTGGTGGAAGCGGTGGCCTCCATTAACAGGTTCCTCTGCTCACGGGTTGCGGGCCAGAAGTATGCCACTCTGCTGGCGGTGCAGTTGCATCGCGATGGCAAGCTTGCGCTTGTGAACTGCGGACACGTTCCGGCCATTCTTGCGCAAGGCGGCAACGTGACGCATGTGGAAGACGGTGACATGCCAGTGGGGTTAATTCCTGAAGTTAACTTTCATGTGATTGAGCGCGAGTTTCCCGCTGGATCGCGCCTTTGCATACTCTCGGATGGCATCAGCGAAACGGAAAACGCCGAGGGAGCGGAGTTCGGCACCAGCGTAATAGCAGGCCTTCTGTGCGGTGAGGAGCCGATCCGGGCAATTCTGGAGGCCGTCCAGCTATTCGGAGGCAACAATGAGGCCCAGGACGACCGCACCCTGGTGGTGATGGAAAGAACTAAATAGCGGCTTCCGACCCCAAAAGCTCAATCCTGAAAGCTGAATGCGGCCTTCACCTTTCCAACTTCGATAACGTCTCCGGCAGTCAATTCGCGCTGGCCGGCCACATCTTCACCATTGATCTTCAGCTTCGCCTTACTCTCTGATGGAGAGATGAAATATTTGTTGTCGCGCTTGCTGATCAGCGCGGCGGTGGTCGGCGCGAAAAAACCTTTCAGCTTGATTGACGCCATGCTGGACTTTCCGATCATCGTCATTTTTCCCGTAAGAACATATTTCTCCTGGTCAGTCTTCCCTTCGAGTATGTTGAGCAGGCCGATGCGGTCTTTGGTGGCAGCCGCAAATGGTTCTGCCATCCACGCAGGGCGCGAAATCCCCAGCGGCCCGGCGCCGGCGGAAGGACCATTCTTATCGGCAAGCTGTTCCCGTGATTTCTTTGTATCCAGCACCATCGTGGCTTCAAGTTTCGGCATCGACGGTCCGGCCTTGGCGGCGACAGCG
>DATCAX010000193.1:0-7080 GCA_036512375.1 Candidatus Angelobacter sp.
TGCGCGCGCGGCCTGAGCGGCAACCGCATTGGCCAGATTGCCGGTGGAAGAGCAACTCACAACGTCAAAGCCGAAATTGCGGGCCTGAGTAAGCGCAACCGCTACCACGCGGTCTTTGAAGCTCAGCGTAGGGAAGCAGACGGCGTCGTTCTTCAGGTACAAGGATCGGCTGCGCACACTCTCGCCCAGCTTGGTAGCTTTGAGGAGAGGCGTAAATCCCGCGGGCGTCGAAGCGTCGTACTCATCGGGCAGAGGCAGCAGCTCTTTATAGCGCCAGAGGTTGGTTGCGCGCCGCGCAATCTCGTCCTTGCTAATCTCCTTGCGGATGCGGTCCCAGTCATAGGCCACTTCCAGCGGTGCAAAGCAGCTCTGGCAGAAGGAAATCGGCTGGTTGCCCCAACGAGTCTGGCATTCACGACATCGCAATTCATAACGCAGGTTCGTGCTCATCGAAACTCCTCGGACTCTGGTTCGTCTGTCAAACTGGCAAAACCGCCTAAATTAGAAAACCCGCTGCCCTGAGGCAGCGGGTTCATAATTGCTGAATAAAAACTTGCTATGAACCTTTCTGCCTCTGGGTGAACACACACATAGCCATCGCGCAACAGCACATGGCCAGGTTGGAGACAGAAAGTAACATCGCCTCAAAGTTTACATCATCTGCCATGGCAAGGGCAATCCGAGAGTTGGCACTCTTAATGATGTCGGGCTGGTACTCAGTATTTGGTAATTGGCCGGTGCGGCCCTCCAAATACCTGGTACCAACTATACTAAGTACCGAATTAGCTGGTCATCAATTCCCTGGCCCTGATGGTCGTCTTGATCACGGCGTTCATCAGGGTCACGCGCAAGCCGCCTTTTTCCAGCTCCATCAGGCCTTCGATGGTGCAGCCGGCCGGTGTAGTGACGGCGTCTTTAAGCAGCGCCGGGTGATGGCCTGTTTCAAGGGCCAGTTGGGCCGAGCCATAGAGCGTTTGCGCGGCCAGGGTGGTGGCCATCTCGCGCGGCAAGCCGACTTTGACGCCGGCTTCGGCCAGAGATTCCAGAATCACAAACACGAAGGCGGGGCCGCTGGCGGAAAGCGCTGTGATGGCGTCCATGTGTTTTTCATCGACCACCAGGGCGCGACCTACGCTTTCAAATAAATGCTTTGCCGTCTCCACGTGCTGGGGTGTGGCCGCCGGTCCGGCGCAGACGGCGGTCATCGCGGCGCCTACCTGTGCCGGAGTATTGGGCATGGCGCGGACAACCGGAATATCCTTACCAAGTTTCTGCTGGATAAAGCTGGTGGTAGTGGAAGCAGCAATGGAGATTACCAAGGTGCTGGGAGCGAGCGCTGGAGCAATCTCGTCGAGCAACTGGCCCAGCACCTGGGGCTTTACGCAGAGTAAAACAATCTGCGCTCCGGCGACTGCGGCGCGGTTATCTGTGCTGACCGAAACACCGTTGAGTTCGCGCGACAAGTCCTGGCTACGCTCGCCATGCTGAACCGTGGCAATGGCCTGCTCCGGCGTAATTAGCTTCCGCTCAAGAAAAGACTCCAGCAGGATGGTTCCCATCTTGCCGCAGCCGAGCACGGCAATTTTCTTTCGCGGCTTGAGTCTAGCTTTTGCGTCGCGGCGGCCCTGAGCTTGCGTCTTGGATGAACTCATAGGTCGCAATCATACAAGCAGAGAATCCAGGCTGCCAGATGACTTTATGGCATCAGGGCTTGCGATTATTCGTACCGCAGCGCCACCAGAGGATCGACCTTTGTAGCACGGCGCGCCGGAATGTAGCAGGCGGCCACGCACCTCCCTGTCGAATGTCAACAAGAAGGATGAGGAGTGAGGGACTCGCGCGATATCGCGCTGGTTCTTGGGGGGAAAACGTTCAAAAAATGAGAGTTGCACATGCTTCGGTGCAAAATGCTGCCGTCAGTCGGAGAAAACTGACAAAAAATGTTGCATGGCTGATGCAATTCCACTCTGGATCATCTAATATGAAACCCCTTCGTCTGCACTATATTTGAAGCTTTCTTAGATTCGTCCTGGCCGGATGACTGGTGAAGCCGCCACTTCCCAGGAGATGTCCGCGATGTTGAAAATCAGCAAGGCTGACTACGATCTAATTCGCTGGGAAGCCAAACGCAGCTATCCCTATGAATGCTGTGGCATTCTTCTTGGCAACGTGGTGGAAGGACACCGCCTGGTCACTATGACCCTGACCTGCGAAAACATGCGGGTGGATTCGCTGGCGGACCGTTACAGCATCAACCCCGAACAGGTGATCGCCGCTCTGAAGCTGGCGCGTAGCCGGGGAGAGAGCATTATCGGTTTCTATCACTCCCATCCAGACCACTCGCCCAATTACTCTTCCACGGACCTGGCTGAAGCCCACTGGTTTGATTGCTCGTATGTGATTACCAGCGTGGAGCAGGGAATTCCCACGTCAACTGCTTCATTTGTTTTGCTTGGCTCTGAAGACAAGAAGAACTTTCAGGGAGAAAACATAGAGATTGTGGCCAACCTGCGATCGCTGCTGTATGCCACGTAGATATATAATGTTTCTATGATTTCAGCCGCGTCAACGTCGCAAGGGGCCACTCCTAAAATGGCCCGATGTTTGATGCGGGCCTGCAGCCTCTAGTCTTCACCGGCGAGCAGGAACTCTCAAGCGGAAATGTACGAGATCGGATTTTCCGCACCCCATTTAAAATATTCTAATCAGAAAAAGGAATCCCCATGGCCACAACGATTGTCCCCCACGAGCCACCCGCACTGAGCAACGAAGAAGTCCTGCGCTATTCACGGCACCTGATCATGCCGGAAGTGGGGATGGAAGGCCAACAGAAGCTAAAGGCCGCGCGGGTGCTCTGCATCGGGACAGGCGGGCTGGGATCCCCGCTGGCGCTCTATCTTTCCGCCGCCGGTGTGGGGACGCTAGGGCTCGTAGATTTCGACGTCGTGGATTTCACTAACCTGCAGCGCCAGGTGATCCACTTCACGAGTGATGTTGGACGTTCCAAACTGGAGTCCGCCCGCGAGAAGATTGCGGCCATTAATCCGTATGTCGATGTGAAGACCTTTGAAACCAGGCTGACCAGTCAGAACGCGCTGGAGATCTTTTCCGGCTTCGACATTATCGTGGACGGCACTGACAATTTCCCGACGCGCTTTCTGGTCAACGACGCGTGCGTGTTTACCGGCAAGCCGAACGTTTATGGATCGATCTTCCGCTTTGAAGGCCAAGCCAGCGTTTTTGCCACAAAGGACGGACCATGCTATCGCTGCCTGTATCCTGAGCCGCCGCCTCCGGGGCTGGTTCCTTCCTGTGCGGAAGGAGGAGTGCTGGGCATTCTTCCCGGGCTTGTGGGTTTGATTCAGGCAACGGAAGCCATCAAGCTGATCCTGGGTGCAGGCCAGCCGCTTATCGGGCGGCTGTTACTGGTGGACGCCATGGGCATGAAGTTTCGCGAACTCAAACTGCGCAAAAATCCTGACTGCGTGGTTTGCGGAACCCATCCCACTGTGACTAAACTCATTGATTACGAAGAGTTCTGTGGATTGCGAGGACAAGAGAAACCAGTGAGCAACGGCGTGCCTGAAATCAGCGTGGAAGAATTGAAGCAGCGTCTTGACGCGAAAGAGGACTTTGTCCTGCTTGATGTGCGTGAGCCGCATGAATATCAGATATGCAATCTCAATGGCGTCCTGATTCCATTGAATGATCTTCCGCGGCGCGTGCATGAACTGGATCCCAGCAAAGAGATGGTCGTCCATTGCCGCTCCGGCGCCCGTAGCGCGAAGGCCGTAGGCTATCTGCAACAGGCCGGATTCACCAAGGCCAAAAACCTGGCCGGCGGCATTCTTGCCTGGGCTGATCGCATCGATCCAAAAGTGCCGAAATACTAAGCGACACCGTTTGCACGGCCCAGCTGAGATGGCTGCGCCAATGTTGAATCAGGTCGGAACGGGAGCGTCAGGAATCTAAATCGCGGGTTCGTCTTCTTCCTTCGAATCCACGATCTCTTCGTCGCGAGGTGGAAGCTCAATGTCTTCCATCTGCTTCTTCTTTGCCTTGTTGTTCAGCTCGTTACGTCGTTCCTGGGACTGCCGGATTACTTCAGCAAAGCGATTCTTAGAATCGTCGAGGGGCGGCTTCTTTTCCATGGTAATAGCATACACGCGAGAGCCTGTGGTTTGCGATTTCAGCAATCTCCACGCTGTCCTATCTTTCCGGCTGAAACAGATATCGTCCTTTGGACTTCTCGCCGACCGATTCGGCCACCTGCAAAAACGCGCGGGCGGCGTGGGAAAGCTGTCCGCCTTTGCGATAGACAAGTCTCAGCTTACGTTCCAGCTTTAGCTCTTTCACCGGGACAGCGACCAGTTCACCCCGATTTAATTCCGCTTCCACGGCAATCCCCGGAACCAGCGCCACCCCGTTTCCAGACGCGACAAAGAGCTTAATCGATTCAATGGTTGGCATTTCCACGCCGATATTCAGCGGGGTTTTGTGGCGCTTAAATGCTTCTTGAACCTTTAATCGATAAGGTGAGACTACATTGTGGGCCACAAAGGACTCTGCCCCCAGCTGGCGTATACTCACGCTCTTAGCCTTGGCCAGAGGATGGCGAGGAGGAACCACAAAAGTTAGCTGATCGCAAAACACGACGACAGATTGCAATAGGGAACCTTCCGGCCGGAACGACAGCACACCCAGTTCCACGGTATGGGCAGCCAGTTGGTCTGTGATCGAACTGGCGAGGGCACGATGGACGGCGATCTTGATCATGGGGCAGAAGCGCCGAAATTCCTCCAGCACTGGAAGCAGGTAGAGTGCAGTGAACTCATTGGCGGCAATGGCCAGCGTCCCACGCTGGAATTGGCGAAGCTCTTCCAGGGAGGCGCGGGCTTCACGGCGCAAATTGAGCAGCTTCTGTGCGTATTCCTCAAGCACGCGGCCGGCGTCAGTGAGCATGCCGTCACGGGTGGAGCGGTCAAACAGCGCCTCGCCGATTTCTTCTTCCAGCTTGCGCACCATCTGGCTTACCGCCGGCTGAGTGCGATGCACTTGCGTGGCCGCCGTGGAAAAGCTTCCTGTCTGGGCCACGGCCAGAAAAGTTTCCAGTTGAAAAAAATCCATCGCTTTACCGCCGCTTGCCGCCGCATCCTGCGCAGCTGATAGAATAAGAAAATGTAATGATATCAGAAGAATTATAACTTTGACTTATCGGCGATCAAGAGACCAACATGGATCTTTGCTGTTCACGGAAGGAAGGACTCCATGGAGAACCCCCGCATCACGTTTTTTGACACCACCCTGCGCGATGGCGAGCAGGCCCCGGGCTGCAGCATGGGCGTCTATGACAAGCTACGTATGGCGCGCCAACTGGATGACCTAGGCGTGGACGTGATGGAAGCGGGATTTCCCATTGCTTCTGAAGACGACTTCCGCGCTGTAAGGCTGATTGCCACAGAACTTAGCCGCCCGATCATCGCCGGCCTGGCCCGCGCCAGTGAACCGGACATCCGCCGCGCCTGGGCTGCACTGGAGACAGCCCGGCGCCCGAGGATCCACGTTTTCCTCGCCAGTTCCGATTTGCACATGCAGTGCAAGCTGAAGATCACGCGCGAGCAGGCGCTGGAGCAGGTCTACCGGTCGGTGGCGTTCGCCAAATCACTTTGTGGGGACGTGGAATTTTCTCCTGAAGACGCCACGCGCTCTGACCTGGATTTTCTGTGCAGCTTCGTTCAGACGGCGGTCGATGCCGGCGCCACTACGATCAACATACCGGATACCGTGGGCTACTCCATTCCGGATGAATTCGCGGGAATCATTCGCACGGTGCGCGAGCGCGTGCGGGGCATTGAGAACGTGACCATCTCTGTCCACTGCCACAACGATCTTGGGCTGGCGGTGGCCAACACGATTGCCGCGATCAATGCCGGAGCACGACAGGTGGAGTGCACCATCAATGGGATTGGTGAACGCGCAGGAAATGCGTCACTGGAAGAAATTGCCATGGTGCTGAGCGTGCGCCAGGCCCAGCTTCCTTACCAGACCGGCATCAACACGCAGAAGATTTATCCGACCAGCAGCCTGCTCTCAGAGATCGTCGGCTTTACGCCGCAGCCGAACAAAGCGATTGTCGGGCGCAATGCCTTTGCGCATGAGGCAGGCATTCATCAGCACGGAGTGATTGCCAATCCGTTGTGCTATGAGATCATGACGCCCGAATCGGTTGGCGTGCCAGGAAACAATCTTGTGCTGGGTAAACACTCCGGTCGCCATGCCCTGAGCAAGCGTCTGGCCGAGCTGGGCTGCCCGGCTTCAGGCTCTGAGCTTGATTCCGTCTACACGCGTTTCATGAAGCTGGCGGAGAGCAAGAAGAAAATTTATGACCAGGACCTGCTCTCACTGGTTCCAGTGGCCACGCGGCAGAGCGTGTCTGCGCACGTTGCAGGCTAATCGATATTTTGAAAGAAAGAATTGGTGCCGAACCCATGCGTTTTAAGTTAACAGTCCTGCCCGGTGACGGTGTTGGTCCGGAAGTCACACGAGAGGCGTTGCGCGTACTGCGTGCGCTCAGCAATTTTTCCGAAACTGAGTTTGTGCTCGATGAAAAAACAATTGGTGGCGCGGCAATTCGCGCCCACGGCACCCCGCTGCCGGAAAGCACGCTGAATGCCTGCATGAACAGTGACGCGGTCTTTCTGGGCGCGGTGGGTGCGCCGGAATATGATCATCTGCCAACGCAGCAAAAGCCTGAGGCGGGACTGCTGGCTCTCCGTACAGCCCTTGGCGGCTTTGCCAATCTGCGGCCCGCGATTTCATTCCCGGCGATTGCTGATTGTTCTCCGTTGCAGCGTTCGCGGGTTGAGGGGGCGGACATTCTGTTTGTCCGTGAGCTGCTGGGTGGACTTTATTTCGCCGAGCCGCGCGGCTTTGACCATGACGGCCACAGCGCCTTCAACACCATGCGCTACTCCACGGAGGAGATCGAGCGAGTGGCGCACGTGGCTTTCCAGCAGGCGCGGGGACGTCGCAAGAAAGTTACATCGGTTGACAAGGCCAACGTGCTGGAAACCTCGCAAC
>DATCAX010000194.1:0-7268 GCA_036512375.1 Candidatus Angelobacter sp.
ATAACCGCAATGACCACCGCTTGTGCTGTTACTGCAAACGTTGAACCAGCAAATGGGAGTGGCTCTTGCCGGAATAGCCGCGACGTGGACCGTAGCCAGACCGAGCGCCAGCACGGCAAGTTTAAGAATGAGTTTTTTAGAATTCATATCTTCGAAACTCCTTTCGAACGAGAAAATCCTAACGCGCCAGGAAGAAGGAGGAATGGGAGACGGGTAATTTTCCCGTTTCTGAAATCCCGTAATGGGAAAACAGAGTCTACGGTTTGGAGGGGCGTTTACCGGAACTTCCTCGTCACGGGAGAAGCGTTACCCAAGTCTGTTCGGGTGAGAAATTCCTGATGCGGCATGGGTAAGGATGTTTACTCGAAGTACGCTCAGAGCTTGTGGTTTTTTTATTTTGGCTTGAAAGCCGTAGGCAGCCATCGGGCTTTTTTTGCAAACACCTTGGAGGCCGATCTCATGAACCGGCAATGGACACAACATCCTGCCGTGCCGCCCTTCCGGGGCTTATCTGTTGATATCCAGGGTTCTACAGTCTACCCACTTCATCCAATATCTTTGCCAGCGCCCGCCGCACGTCATCCGGTGAGCGCACCTGAAAAGCGCGTATCTTCAGCGGTTTCAACATTTTCTCCACGTTGCCGGCGTTCCCGTTGAATCTCCCGCGCTCAAAATTATCAGCATCCCTATCGCTGTTCCTGTCGCGGTTAAACCCCCTATTGCTATATCTCATCGGATCGTGAGTTCTGGGCTGCTCCTGCTCAAAGATATCCAACTGTATGTAGTAAATGACGCAGTCTTGCTCATTGCCGGTCTCGATTGCCGGTAACGTCGGAAACACATAAAAATCCATCGGGCTGCCGATCACCACAAATACATGTAGCGGCTTTTCTCCGTGGCCGGCCGGTTGATCCAAAGCAGCTTTCAACTGGCGCACAATTTCTTCCCGCAGGTAAACCGGACTCTGTTTCCGGTTTTGCAGGTCCTTTACGCTGACCATTCCCGGCCCATTGTCCGGTGAAAGCGCCTTTCGCAGGATGGCCCAATCGAGATCTTTGCCGTCATCCTGCTCAAAAACGATATGGCGTTGCACCAGATCCAGTGCCGCTGCGTTTCTGGAACCGTTACGAACATCGATCTGATTGAAAAGCTTGAACATCGGCAAGGCCGCGCCCAGATAGCGGTTGTAATAGCCATAGTTCCCGCGAAAGATCTCCGCTGAAGGCGTCATGTCCAGAAGCACTTCCATCTGAATCGGGCGCCGGGTGGTCAGCGGCAGGTGGAGACGGCCTTCAACATCGGAATGAAACATGTAATCCGGGCCGTCGCGCTTGGTCGACCAGAATTCAAAAGCGTCCAGGCCCCGCCACATTTCCGGCAAAGGATCGTTCTTGTATGCGTCCACATGGAAAAGTTGCCGCAGGAAATTGTGCTCGCCGGATTTCTTGTCCCACAGCGCCACTGAAACCTCATACTGCCCGGGCGCCGCGAAGGCCTGCCATGAGAACTCAATGTCGCTGCGCTTCATCTCCGGCTTCAGGTTATCGAGTTCCAGCAGGCCTAAATTCCGCGACGAAACGCCCTCGCCGTTCCTGACCTGAATCAGCAAGGTGATGTGCTCGTCATGGCTGCGCTTCAGCAGTTCCGGTCCCGGCACTTCAACCTGGATGGTGGCGATAAGCCTTTGATGAAACGAAAGCCGGTCGGCCGACATGTGAACTTTCCACGGCACCTCTTGCCGTGGCCCTTGTGCCGCCCACTTGTCAAACGGCGCATCGGCAAAGACTGAATCGGTTGTTGGTTCCTGGGCTTGCAGAGGCGTCGCCAGACCATAGCTAAAGACCACCAGTGCGAGCAGATAGTATAAAAAGTTCGAAACACCTTTGTTTGCCATGTCAATGTAGATACCGCTTTTACAGCATAGTGGTGGTGAGCAGGCGTTACAATCCCGCTTTAGAAAGAACAAAGAGCCGGTGATTGCGAAGCGGCCTGGTGTTTAGGCGCTTTTCCCCGAAACCCACACAACGTTCTTCCTTGTGTGACCACGGTCACATCCTTCGCAGTCAGTTCTATTTAAACCTTAAAGCAATCTAATATGCCCATGCTCAGGGCCAAAGTCGAAGTGTCTACCGGGGCCGATGTTGACCCCACGTCGCGTCAAAATGAGGATAGGTTTCGCCAGGTGCTGGAAGCTGCACCGGATGCCATTCTTGAAGTAGATGCAGACGGACGCATCACTCTGGTCAATGCGGCGGCGGAGCACATGTTTGGTTATGCCCGCGGCGAACTCGCCGGCCTGAGCATGGAAATACTGGTTCCAGCAACCAGGAGGCACAGGCACGCGCGCCACCGTGCCGCCTATGCGCAAAATCCCAGAAGCCGGCCGATGGGCCCAGGGCTGGAACTTGAGGCACAAAGAAGAGACGGCACACTTTTCCCGGTAGAAATCAGCTTAAGCCCGAACAGCTCTCATGACTCCAAAAACGTGATCGCGATTGTCCGCGATGTCAGCCAGCGCAACCAGATGGAGATGATGCTGCGCCGTTCTGAGGAACGGCTGCGGCAGGCGGAAAAACTTGAGTCTCTGGGAAGGCTCGCCGGCGGTGTCGCGCATGAGTTCAATAACCTGCTTAGCATGATTCTGGGTTATTCCGAGTTGCTGCTTCCGTCTTTGCAAGCGGAAACGCCCAGAAATTACGTGGAGAAAATTTCCATCTCAGCCAAGCGAGCTGCCAGCCTGACGCGACAACTGCTGGCCTTCGGCCGCCGCCAGGTACTCACGCCTCGCTTGCTGGACCTGAATGAAGTCGTTGCGGATAGCTGCCGTATAGCTTCGCGGCTGCTGGGGGAAGATATTGAGACGATCATGCTGCCGGCGCTTGAGCCAGCATGGATCAAGGCCGACCCGGCGCAGGTCGACCAGATCATGGCGAACCTGGCTTCGAATGCGCATGCCGCAATGCCCGATGGCGGCAAAATGACGGTGGCCGTTTCCACGATCGAAATCGACGAAACGAATACCTCTCAATATCCCAATCTGACGCCGGGCAAATACGTTTTGCTCTGTGTGAGCGATACCGGGACCGGAATGTTACCGGAGGTAAAAGCACGGCTGTTCGAACCCTTTTTCAGCACGCGCGAATTCGGCCAGGGAACTGGCCTGGGGCTGGCGTCAATGTATGGAATTGTGATTCAAAGCGGCGGAAGCGTCAGCGTCCATAGCCAGCCGGGCATGGGAACAACGTTTCAAATCTTTCTGCCGTGCGTTCAACCGGATAAAGAAGTGCAAGTGGGGGCTCCTACGAAAGACATTGCATCACTCGGCGGCACTGAAACCATCCTGCTGGTGGAAGACCAGGAGCCTCTGCTGGATCTAGCGCGCGAATTTTTGGAGAGCCTGGGCTATCGCGTGCTGACGGCCAATCTTCCTGAAAAAGCCCTGAGGATTTCCAGTGAATTTGCGGAAAGGATTCATCTCCTTCTTACTGATGTCCTCATGCCCGGCATGGACGGCCATGAGCTGGCTCGCCAGCTCAAAACGCAGCGCCCGGAGATGAAAGTTCTGTACGTCTCCGGCTTTGTCGATCGGGTATTTGAACATGCCGGCGCGCTCGCTTCCGCCGAGGCCTTCATGGAAAAGCCCTACGCTTTCGACGAGCTCGGCCGCAAAATCCGCGAAATGCTGTAGCGCGCCCGGAATCTCCCCGAACTATCCCTGCTCGTAAGCCTGCTTGAGGCGATTGATGTCAATCTTGTCCATTTGCAGCATTGCCTGCATCACTCTTTTTGCTTTTTCAGGGTCTTTGTCCCCTAACAACTTGCTCAGGATCGTTGGCACAATTTGCCAGGACACGCCAAATTTGTCCGTCAACCACGCGCACCGGTCTTTTCGTCCACCCGCCGATAACTTCTCCCACAGGTTGTCCACCTCTTCCTGCGTTTCACAGTTCACGACGAACGATATAGCCGGCGTAAATCTATATTGCGGGCCGCCGTTCAAGGCAACAAAATCCTGGCCTTCGAGCTGGAAGGCAGCAGTCATCACGCTGCCTTTGGGGCCCGGACCGGCATCGCCATAGCGGGCCATGCTTACCACTTTTGAATTCTTGAAAATAGAAACATAAAAATTCACGGCTTCTTCAGCTTTGCCGTCGTACCACAGAAATGGAGTGATCTTTTGCATAGGAAAAGTCCTCGTTCCGATTTTATGCTGAGTAGTTCACCCTTTGCGAGGCCGCTTCGCCCGACGACTAAATTGCACCCGGTTTGCCGGAACAGCCGTCTAACAGAGACAATGGTCGCCATGCGAACAAAGCTCTCTGGGCCTGCGTTACGCTGTGCCTGCATCCTCCTTTTGCTCGTCACCACCCTTCATTCTGATACCCGGCCGCTTCCGGAAGACCTGGGCGCGCTCCATCTGGTCCAGTTGCTGACCAAACTGAAGACCACAGCCCGCATCATGCAGGTCGTCGCCCATCCTGACGATGAAGACGGTGGCTTGCTGACGCTTGAAGCTCGCGGCAACGGAGCGAGCGTTTTGCTCTTTACCGTCACGCGCGGCGAAGGCGGCCAGAACAAATTCGGCACAGAGAGCTCGGATGAACTGGGCATCCTGCGCACGTTGGAACTTCTGGAGGCCGACAAATATTACGGCGTTGAACAACGCTTCAGCCACGTGGTGGACTTTGGTTTTTCCAAGACCGCCGAAGAAACCTTCAACAAATGGCACGGGCATGACGTGGCTCTCGGCGACCTGGTGCGGGCGATCCGCATTTTCCGTCCCGACGTGCTGACCAGCCGCTTCAGCGGCACCAAGCGTGATGGGCACGGCAATCACGAAGCCTCCGGCGTTCTAACGCAGGAAGCCTTCCGCGCCGCGGCAGATCCCAATAAATTTCCCGAGCAAATCAAGGAAGGCCTTCGGCCCTGGCAGGCGAAGAAGCTTTACCTGGGCAATCCACCCCGTATGTTTCAGGGCGGCAATGTCTCCGATGAAGATTACACGGTCAAGCTGAACATTGGCGAATACAGTCCGCTGCTAGGAATGTCCTATACGCAGTTCGCGCTCGAAGGCCTGTCGCACCAGACGTCACAAGGTACCGGCGGCATCCGCGTGCCTCCCGGCCCGCGCTATACCTATTACAAGCTGACAGATTCCACGCTGTCTAAGCCCGCCGCGGCGCATGAAGCAGATTTCTTTGATGGCATCGATACTTCGCTTGTCGGACTTGCCACGCGCCTCGGCGCGGAAGAATCGAAAGTTCCCTTCCTGCGGCCCGCACTTGAATCATTGCAAAAACACATTGACGCAGCCAACAACGCTTTTTCGCTACAAGACCCCTCGGCGTGCGCACCGGAGTTGCTGGCTGGGGTGAATGAAAGCTGGGCCCTGCTCCAGCAACTTACAGGCCCAGGATCCGCCGCTGCGATCCATGAGGTGATGCCCTCGCTCTACACAAAATACGTGCAGTTCAGGCAGGCAGCGAATGAGGCCCTCGGAATCTACTTTGAGATGTCTGTCGATCCGCCGGGGCCGCCGCCGGCGCCTTCTTATTTTCCGCGCATGGAACAAACCATTAGCGTGGCCGTTCCCGGCCAGACGTTCAACCTGACCGCCCGCCTTTACAACCGCGGCAAAATGACGGTAAAGCCGACCGAAATTGCGCTGAACCTGCCTGTGGGATGGAAAGGCTCGATACTCAAGGATCACGATCATCACGAACTTGCCCCGGGTGATATGGCTGCAGTCCAGTTTCAGGTTACCGTCCCAGAGAGCGTTTCCTTCACTCGTCCTTATTGGAGCCGTGGAAACCCGGAGACAGAAACGGTGTACGCCGTGACCGACTCCGTGTTGCTGACCACCCCATGGGAAACTTTCCCAGTGAACGGGCACGTGCGTTTTATGGTGGGAAAGTATTGGTCCGAGAGCCCCGCTTCGGCCAAGATCAAGTTCATTGATCCCACTCTCGGCCAGTCAGAGCGTCCTCTCGCGGTAGCCCCGCCGATTTATGTTCTCCTGACCTCGCCCGTCGTAGTCGCTCCGGTTGGCGGCGCAGGCAAACCGCAGATCGGTGTAAGCGTCCGCAGCAATGTGCAGAGCGCTGTCCATGCCAAGTTGAAATTGGAAACACCGCAAGGCTGGAAAGTTGAACCGGCTGAAATCGCCGTCGACCTTGACCACGATGGCGACGTGAACAATTACAACTTCCAGGTCACGCCGCAAAACCTGCATGAAGGCACATACAAAGTCACCGCGCGCGCTGAATACAACGGCAAGCAATACGCGGAAGGTTTCAAAGTCATCACGCGGCCGGATCTCGATTCTTACTACGCCTATCGTCCCGCAACGGAAAACGTACAAGCGGTGGACGTAAAGCTGCCGGCACAACTCAAGGTCGGTTATGTGATGGGAACCGGCGATGAAATTCCCTCCGTATTGCAGAGCGTCGGCCTGAGCACCAGCATCATTACGCCGCAGGAACTGGCTTCCGGCGACCTCAGCCGTTATGGCACGATCGTCGTCGGCATTCGCGCCTATGACACGCGGACTGACGTGCGCGAACACAACCGCCGGCTTCTCGACTATGTAAACAGCGGCGGCACGCTCATCGTCCAATACAACCAGAGCACCAGCGCCTTCAACGACGGACATTACACGCCGTATTCCGCAACTGAGGCCAACGTGCGCGTTTCGGTAGAAGAGCAGCCGGTGGAAATTCTTGCGCCGGAAGAAAAAGTCTTCAACTGGCCGAACAAAATCACGCAAAAAGATTTTGATGGCTGGGTGCAGGAGCGCGGACTCTATTTCATGTCGCAATGGGACGCACAATTCAAGCCTCTGCTGGCATGCAACGATCCGGGCGAGCCGCCGCAAAAGGGCGGCCTGCTGCTGGCCCATTACGGTAAAGGCATTTACATTTTTTCCGCGTACGGATTTTCGCGGCAACTTCCTGCCGGCGTTCCAGGAGCCATCCGGCTGTTTGTGAATCTGGTGAGCGCGGGACATCAATGACAGGGGTTAAATGACTGACGTCCCGCAATCGCCCTTGCCGGGCTTGGCGCGCGAAGTCGGCCTGCGCGAAGCCACGGCTCTCAACATCATTGACATGATTGGCGTAGGGCCGTTCGTCACGATCCCGCTGATCATTCATGCCATGCACGGCCCGCAGGCCATGCTGGGGTGGGTGCTAGGGGCGTTTCTCGCCATGTGTGATGGACTGGTCTGGGCGGAACTCGGCGCGTCCATGCCGCAAGCGGGCGGATCGTAT
>DATCAX010000195.1:0-8287 GCA_036512375.1 Candidatus Angelobacter sp.
TACCAGCAATTGCGCCGTTCTGTTTGGCGCGACGCGTAAGCAGCCCCAGCAGAAACACCCCAAGCAATCCGCCATAAGCGAGCGATGCGATGGTGAGACCTTTTTCCAGCACGTTGCCGCCGAAGCGCGAAGCCAGCGCCAGTCCGAAAAGCGCTACGCCCCAGACGACGGTGGCGATCCGGGAAAGAGCGAGGCGCTTGCCATCAGAGGTTTCGGGCTTCCGGCGGAGGTAGAAATCGATCATCGTGGTGGAAGAAAGCGAGTTCAACGCTGCGCTTAGGTTGGACATGGCGGCAGCCAGGATGGCGGCAATCAGCAGTCCGGCAATGCCGCGTGGCATGTGCTCCACGATGAACGTGGGAAAAACGTAGTCATTGGTGACGAAGTGGCCGGTAGGAGGAAACTGGCGGTAGAAGACCCAAAGGCCCGCGCCGACCAGAAGAAACAATGTGAACTGAAAGAGAATCACAACGCCGCTGGAGAGAAGGGCGGCCCGGGAATCGCGCTGGTTGCGCGCCACAAGCAGTCGCTGGACCATGAGCTGGTCAGTCCCATGTGTCGCGGTATTCAGGAACATGCCGCCAATCAGTCCGGCCCAGAATGTGTATGTCTTGAAAAAGTTGAGAGAGAAATCAAAAATCTGCAGTTTGCCTGTTTCGGAAGCAATAGCGTGGATCGCGGGCCAGCCGCCGGGCACCAGATGCAAAAGCGTAATAAAGCCAATGATCGTGCCGCCGACGTAAATGACGAGCTGAACTACGTCCGTCCAGATCACCGCGGCCATGCCGCCTTCAAAGGTATAAATGAGCGTGAGCGCCATCACAATGGCGATGGAAGTAACTCCGCCGGTCCCAAGAGCGATGCTGATCACGATGGCCACGGCCCACACACGCACGCCTTCAGCCGCGGCCCGCGTGACCAGAAAAATTCCGGCGGTGATGCGATGTAATTGTTTTCCGAAGCGCCGGTCGATCAGCTGGTACGCGGTAAACATTTCACCGCGAAAATATTGTGGGATGAAAATCAGGCTGACGACGATACGCCCGAGCAGATAACCGAAAATAAGCTGCAAGAAGCCGAAGTTGCCGCCATAAGCAATACCCGGCGTGCCAATGACCGTGAGTGTGCTGGTTTCAGCGCCGACAATTGAGAGGGCAATGGCCCACCAGGGAATGTTGCGATCGGCCAAAAAATAATCGCGCAGTGACCTTTGGGACTTACGGAACCTGAGTCCAAAGAAAGTAATACCAACCAGATAAACGGCGATAATGGCCAGGTCAACAATTTGCAGTCGCATGAATGATTTGTCTGCCAAGCCATTATTCGGGAAAAATGGTTGAAAGCAAAAGCAAAAGTTGTGGGAAGATGAATTAAAGTCCAATCATGCCACTGTACCTGGGAATCGACGCCGGAGGCACCAAGACAGACTGCGCCGTGAGCAACGGCGCGGAGCTGCTGGGTCAGGCTACAGGTGCAAGCTGCAAGCTGGCGCGCGTGGGCAAGGAACGCGGCCGCGAAAACCTTCAGGCAGTGATCCGCGAGGCTGCCGAGGCGGCCCACGTGGATGCAGCCACAATTCAACATGTATGCATCGGGATGGCGGGCGCTTCTCTGGCGGAGGCAGTGCACTGGGCGCAGCAGACCATCCGCGAGCTCATACCTGAATCGACGATTTATGTGGCGGGCGATCATGTGATTGCACACCGCGCCGCATTCGGCACGTCACCGGGCGTGCTGGTGATTTCCGGCACAGGATCAATTGCCTTTGGGCGCAACCAGGGCGGAGAAACCGCGCGCGCGGGCGGCTGGGGACCAAACGTCTCTGACGAGGGCTCAGCATTCTGGGTGGGCAGGGAAGCCGTAACTGCCGCGCTGCATTCATTTGATTTCGGCAAGAGCAACGGACTACTGGCCACGATTGCCGATTGCTGGAAAGTTGCGCCGGAAGAAGTGATCCGGCTGGCGAACGCTTCTGAACCGAGGTTCCCGGAACTGGCTGGACCGGTGGTGAATGCGGCTGAACAAGGAGACGCTGGTGCGCGCACCATTACTGATGGCGCCGGCAAAGCTCTGGCCGGATTGGCGAGTGCGGTAATCAATCGGCTGTGGCCCAGCGGAGGCATTGTGCCGGTGGCATTGGCGGGCGGCGTGCTTCAGGGATCGCCGCTGGTGCGCCAGGCATTTAAAGAAGCCATGAAGGTTGAGCAGCCGCAGGCCGCCGTGAGTTTTGCGTTTGTGCGTCCGGTGCTGGGCGCGTTGGAGATTGCTGCGCAACGCGGAGTGAGACGATGATCGAATCTTCTTCAGATGAAAAAGAAGGCTGGCAGGAAGCACCGGAGCAGCCTGAACCGCCGCGCGTTCGAACTGAAACAAGAAAAACAATTCTGCCTGTGGATTCCGACCTGGAGCGGCTGGTACACGATTCGTCTCCGGAAATTCTTACCGCTGTGGCTGCGGACGCGCGCCTGACCGAAGATCTGGCGCTGGCATTGATCAACCATCGCGATCTTCCGCGCGAAGCCCTGGAAGCGCTGAGCAAGAACGGCCCACTGATGCGGCATCGGAAAGTGCGCATGGGGGTTGTGGTACATCCGCACACGCCACGGCATGTGTCGGCTCCAACCATTCGCCATCTTTATACATTTGAGCTGATGCAGGTGGCGCTGCTTCCCTCGGTGCAGCCCGACGTGAAGCGCGCAGCGGAAGAAGTGCTGATTAACAAGCTGGCGAGCATCTCATCGGGAGAGCGAATCACGCTGGCGCGGCGCAGTTCCGGGCGTGTGGCCGCAGCGCTGCTGCGCGACAAGGAAGAGCGCATCATGCAAGCGGCGCTGACCAATCCGCAGATGACGGAGATATTTATCGTGAGGGCACTGAAGGTCGAGCATGGGACGGAGCTGCTGGCGCCCGCGGTCTCCCGCCACCAGAAATGGTCATACCGCAATGACGTGAAGGCCGCGCTGCTCAGCAACAAGCACACGCCTTCAGGCCGGGTGATCCATCTGGCCGCGGAACTTCCCATCAATTTGATCAAGGATGTTTTGCGGAGCGGACGGCTTAGCAGTCAGGCGAAAAATAGTTTGCTGGCGGTGCTGGAGAAGCGCGGGGTAAGAGCGTAAACGCCGCTGGGTTAAACCTTTGAAACACAGAGGAAAGGAGGAACCAGAGGAATTTTAAATTCTTGTTTCCTGAGAACTCCCTGATGCTGTGTCGTTGGAGTAACATCCTCGGGATGCTTCGACTTGCTCTCGCATCGCGGAGCTCTGCTCGAGCGACGCTCAGCATGACAGATTTAAGCGACCATGTTCTCCCCAATAAGTTCATGCACGAGTGGTAGTTGATCGAGAGTCCGCTCCCTCCGATTCCTCAGTTCCTCCGTGTTTCGAAGGTATTGGTTTTAAGTGTAAGCCGAGTATCCGTCATCCCGCCCAGGGACGATCAGTTCATCCAGTTTCAGAAATTCCTGCACCACCTCTTCGGTGGAGCGTTCCATTTCATGCACTGATCCAACGAAGATGGCGCGGGCTTCATACAGGAACACAATGCGGTCCGCCAATTTCTTGGCCAGGCGCATGTCATGCGTTACCACAATACTGGTGAGCTTGAGCTGGACTTTCAGCTTCTGGATCAGGTCGCCGAGAAGCTGCGCCATGAGGGGATCGACCATGGTGGTGGGTTCGTCATAAAGAATGCACTCCGGCTGCGCCGAAAGCGCGCGGGCGATAGCCACGCTTCGCTTCATCCCGGTAGAAAGGTCGGAAGGAAGAAGATCGCGCATGGCTTTTACACCCACCATGTCCAGCAGGCCGTCAACGATCTGGTAAATCTGCTGCTCGTCCAGGTCATGGCGCTCACGCAGCGGAAAGGCCACGTTCTCGCCGACGGTCAGCGAATCGAAAAGCGCGCCGTTCTGGAAAACCATGGTTACTTTCTTGCGGATCTGTTCCAGGTGCTTTTCGCTGGAGTCGGTGATGTCCTCAGAGGCAACGATCACGCGGCCGGAATCCGGCTTGAGAAAGCCCATGATGTGATGAAGTGAAACGGATTTGCCCACGCCGCTACGGCCCAGGATGCAGAGGGTTTCGCCGGGAAAGACCTGGAAGCTTACGTCTTCCAGGATTTTGTGATCGCCGAACGCCTTGTAAACGTGCTGAAACTCGACGTACGGCTGGTGCTCCAGATTAGGGTTTTGGCTCATGTGTCCTGACCGGAGAAGCGGAGGCGCGCGCGCGCCAGGTCCTCAGGCGTGTTTAGATTTTCAAACATATCAGCGGCGAAGGCAAACCGCCGCAGCTCGGACTCTTTGATTACCAGCGTCCGGTCTTTAGGGAAGAGTGGCACAATTTTGTAATTGCCCAGCCGCAAGGCCTGCTCTGCGATGGAACGAAAGTCGAGCGAGTAAACGGTGCAGAGCGGCTGCGTATAGTCGTCAATCTCCGGCGTGGTGACGACGGCGTTCGAAGCAATCGCCCTTTCGGCAAGGTAAGACAGAAACCTGGGGGCGAGAAAAGGCGTGTCCACGGCGATGATCAGGTTGAAGTGTGTTTGCGAGCTTGAGAGGGCGGCGTGGATACCGCCGAGCGGCCCGCATCCGGGAAAAATGTCCTCATAGACCGGCGCCAACGTGCCGTAGAGCTCATGCCTGCCCAGGATGGCCACGTCACGGCACACTTCCCGCAAGGCCGCCAACGCATGCTGCAACAGGGTAAGTCCGTTCAGCGTGACAGCAGCTTTATCCTGGCGCATACGGGTACTCTTGCCGCCTGCAAGCACAAAGCCGGAGAGCTGGGAGTGGACCATCGCGATGATTCTAGCCTGAGCCAGCTAAAAACAAAAAACCCAGGGACATGAAGCGCACAAAGAAATTATTGCGGTTCCTTTGCGGTCTTCGTGTCCCTGGTGGCGTGCGTTTGCCTCGACGGAAGCTACTGCACGGTAATCGTCTTGGCCGCTTTGTAGATGTTGCCCTTGCTGTCCCATGCCTGGAAAATTACTGAATGAGTTCCCTTGGCCATGCTGACTGTGGCTGCAATGTGGGCGGATGAAGCCGACGCTACGCTGGCGTTGTTAACGTAAATGCGCATGAAGGTAACTGGGTTTGGCGCCAAAGTATTCGCCTCCAAACTCACGCCGGGACCCGTTACGGTGCTGGCTGTGGGAGCAGAAATCTGGACCACACCTGTGGCAGCGGGAGGAACGCTGCCGCCGTTGTTCTTAAAGAATTCACGCATATCAGGCGCGGTATTGGCGGCAGAGGGGAAGTTTGCGGTGGTGCCCATGGCTTCCAGCACGGTGCGAAGGACGCTCTGGTGATGGTAAGTCGTAGTCGATTTATAGTCGGCTTTCACTTGTGGGCCGATCATCGCCACCAGAATGTGACCACCGCAGCCAGTCAACACGGTAGCGCTGCAGCGATTGTCAGAACCGAGATCAGCTTCGTCGGCCCAGATGATGAGCACACCGTCGCCACCTGGCTGGAAAGGCGCGCTGGCGAGCAGCGGGCCGATGGTGTTCTTCAGGAAATTGTCTGCGGCGGCAAAGCAGATGCTTAGATTCGCGCTGCAGTTATGCATGTCATTGTTGCCATCAGGAGTGATGAAACCGAAATTCGGCAACGTGCCGTTGGCAATATCCTTAGTGAGTTGTGCGGTGGAATCATGGTTCTTGATCAGGCTGCTGTTGGCCATGTCAGTGTAATAGGGGAGCGGAGCGTGCCGCTTCATGTACGCGCCAGAGTAAAGCCCGGTATAGCCGGCAAACGGTAAAGTCTGGGCGTAGGATTTAAACGTCATGCCGTTGGTCAGCAGGTGGCGTTCAATGTTGTCCACGTTGAAAACTGCCAGGGTGTCATTGTTGTGCGTGAGGTACTGGCCGGAGGTGAGAATCAGGTAATTCTCGAGCGAGCCGTGTTCGTTGGCGTAAAATTGCGTGGCCACTGCACCCCTGGCCAGAAGGCTGTTGAGGTACGGCATGGAAGCGCTGCCGACGACCCGTTCATAACTGCGGTTTTCTTCCGCCACAATGTACACGTGTTTTGAGCGGGGGACCTGAGCAAACGCGGACACGCCAATAAATAGCGCCAACGCGACTGACATTTTTCCTGCGATGGTTGTGAGTTTTGATCGGTTCGTCATGAAGGCACTATGAAGGATGTGAGCCTTTCGAAAAATCGGTCAGGACTCTTAGGGCCCGTGAGAGGCTTACCCGACACAAACCAAGCAGAGTAGCTGGATTCAGAGGCATTTCAGGAGTTAAGGCATTGAGGGAGAGAGGGATATCGGGATGAGGAGCAGGGGATTACGGCGAACTAAGGCGATCAAATAATCTGGCCTGCTCGAGAGAGAAAAGTAAGGCAGAGACTCTGGTTTTGCAAAGGAGAGACTCTGGTTTCCACAAAAATTGTCCTCGGTTGCACCTGTTTAGACGTAAAGAATTTACTGCCCTGGCGACGCTAGTTGATCTCGAGTCCCATGATCCTGCCGGCCGCATCCAGTTCCAGCGTCCCCTTGCCCTGAAGTACTGAGTCGCCGTTCAAACCCGGGACGGTGATAAAGACTTTCTCATCCACCAAGGTGGCGGAGTGGGTGCGGTTGAGGTACTCAAGGGACCTGCGGCTGCGGCAGAGCTGAGGCAGACTGAAAGCGAGATCGGCAAGCTCGCCGGTTTCCGTGACGGAAAGCGCAACTTCCACGGGATGGCTACCTTCTACTCCGCGCTCTTCGTCGGTGGGATCAAGCGTAGGCTTGAAGGACACGTAATAGTGGAAGCGGTCTTTCTCCGGATTGTAAACGCCACGCGCGACTCGAAGGGACATAAAGGGAAACGGAATTTTTATCATATTGGGAGGCAATTGGGCCAATCGAATGACATTTGGTTCGTGGATGAAGGAGTAAACTGTACACCTTCAGGTCGACCCACCCGAGTGAAAGAATTATGAAGACATCTTTGCGACTGACGTTGTTGATGGTTGTCGGATTGATCGCCTGTTCTGGACATAAGATAGCCAATGCCCAGACTCTCTCGATCCCCCATCCTGACGATCCGGCCAGGAAGGTGGAATACTTCCTGGAAAAGCCGAACGGCAACGGCCCATGGCCCGCGGTTATTTTTCTTCACGGTCACCAAGACTGGCCTCGTGTGGGCGGAAAAGATTTTGTCCAGTGGGGTGTGCTTGACCAGTTCGCCAATCGCGGATACCTGGCGGTGGCGATTTCTCAGCCCGGGTACGGCAGTTCGACAGGACCGGCGGATTTTTGTGGCCCCATTACCCAGCACGCGGTAGCTGGGGTGATAGCGAAACTTCGGGCAGACGGATATATCAAGGACAACAGAATCCTGATTGAGGGTGTCAGTCGTGGGGCTTTGGTGGCAGGCATGGTAGCTGCTCGCGATCCCTCGATCCGGGGGATTATTTTGATCTCCGGTTTGTATGACTTGCCTGGGTATGCGCTTCACCCCAAATCGGCGATGGCGGTTTCTATTGTGGATTCCATGAAGGCCGAAACAGGTGGCACGGCTGAGGCCTTGAAAGCGCGATCGCTGCTTTACTATGCGCAGGACATCAAAGCGGAAACACTGATTCTGAATGGCGCCAAGGATGACAGGACTGATCCCGATCAGGCACGGCATCTGGCCGAGATTATCAACGCACATGGCGGCCACGCGCGGACAATCGTCTATCAGGATTACGGTCACCAGATTCCGGTTGAGGTAAGAAGCAAGGATGTGGATCCGTTTATTGAGCAGGTTTTGAACCGATAAACTCCTATTGGCGGTGGATCTGCTTCGGTTTTCGTGTTCCATGAGAAAACCTGGTAGCAATAGGGCATCTCGCGCTATGCATTCGAGATGCAGAAAAGATCCCACGCCGCTTCCGTAGGAAGAAGAAGCGTAGGATATTTTCCGACTTCTCACGCAGGCATAAGTGCTACTCGATATCCACGTCCTTTTTTTCGCTTGTCGAAGGCATTTTTTGCTTGATGACAAGGCGAACAAATGATAAATTGTCACATTGAGCTCCAGGGTGGAAGTGTCTCTGGAGAGCGGTCTTTGACAAGAGAAGCCATTAGCTCTTAGCCTTTAGCCAAACCGCAGAGGTGCTTTGCGACCCTCTGCTGATTCTTGGGTGCCTTGGGTGACCTTGGGTGGAAATGGGTGAACATAGGGGGGCAGGGGGCGGGGGTGTCTGGCTGAAGGACATAGGCAGAGGGCTGTAAAAGAGTCTTCGTAAGAACTCCCTGATGCTGTATGGCGGAGATGAAGATTCTCGGGATGCTTCGACTTGCTC
>DATCAX010000196.1:0-3229 GCA_036512375.1 Candidatus Angelobacter sp.
AGGTTACGCCATTCCTGCGGACGCCCTCGCGTATGCATGAGGATAACGCCGGATTTCAGTTCCATCACGGCCGAGGCCATCTGTTCATCCCAGCGCAGGGCGCTCACGTCATTCACGATCTCGCATCCTGCGTTCACGGCCGCGCGCGCGACTTCAGCTTTGTAAGTATCCACGGAGAGGATGGCTTCAGGCCGCTCGCGCAGCACGTCTTCTATCACTGGCAGGATGCGCCGCAGTTCTTCCGTCGCTGGAATACCACTTTCCGCGACAGGCGTGCCCGGCCGCGTGGATTCGCCTCCGATATCGAGCAAGTCAGCTCCGTCATCCAGCATTTTGAGCGCGTGGGCGACGGCGTGATCGCGGGCCAGAAATTTGCCGCCATCGGAAAATGAATCCGGGGTGACGTTCAAAATGCCCATCACCAGCGTGCGATTCCCAAGGTTCAGCGTGCGCGAGCGCAGCCGCCACAGAAAGCCAGGTCTCTGCATGGCGGCGATTGTATAATTTCCGGCAATCGCATGCTGCAACGTTCAGCAAGAGCCCTGTGCGCGCTGGCACTCGTCTTGTCACTCCAACTCTCCGCCGCCGGAGAAAAAAAGCCCGCGCCTAAAAAAGATTTAAGCAAAGATATTGCCGCGGTGCTCAGCCAGCCACCGCTCAACCGCGCACATTGGGGCATTGACGTTGTGGACCTGGAAACGGGCAAGGCGCTGTATTCGCAAAACTCAGACCAGTTATTTCTTCCTGCTTCCAACGCCAAACTTTTTACTACTGCCGCCGCGCTGGCCATCGCCGGACCAGATTATCGTTTCCGCACCACGGTGGAAGCCGAAAACAAAATCGACGACCATGGGCGGCTGCCTGGCGATCTGGTGATTGTGGGCCGGGGAGATCCCAACATTTCCGGCCGAACATTGCCTTACCTACTGAAGACGCAGCGCACGCCTCCGCACACGCAGATTCTGGAGGAAATGGCGGACCAGGTGGCTCACAGCGGCCTGAAAATTGTGGATGGCGACCTGATCGGCGATGACACTTACTACGCCTTTGAGCGTTATGCCGAAGGCTGGGCGTGGGATGACCTGCAATGGATCGATGGCGCTCCGGTATCGGCGCTCACCTTCAATGACAATGTGGTATTCGTCAACATTCTGCCGGGCGAACACGCCGGTGATAAAGCGGTGATCACGGTTGAACCTGAGACCAGCTACTACGAACTGGATAATCGCGTGATGACTTCGGCAATCGGAGTTGCGAAGAGGGTGGGCATCCACCGTGATCCGGGCTCGAAGAAGATTGTGTTGTGGGGATCATTGCCAGTGGGCGATGCTGGCATGAAAGAGCCGATGTCGATTGAAGACCCGGCAGAGTTTGTGACGGAACTTTTTCGTACGTTTCTGGAGCGACGCGGCATTACCATCCGCGGCAAGGCGCGGGCGAGGCATGGAGAAGGTGCGCAATTCTTTGACAGGGCAACTCTATGGCCACTCAACGCACAAATATCTGTGGCAGAGACGCCGGCCGGATCGAATCCTTCGGCGAGTCCGCTCGCGCCGCAAGTTCCTGATCTCAATGCGTCATTTGCCAGTACTGTGCTGGCAGAGCATGTATCAACGCCGCTGCTGGACGACATCCGTGTGATCAACAAGACCAGCGAGAACCTGCATGCCGAATTGGCGTTGCGGCTGCTGGGCAAGGTGCGCGGAAGCGACGGATCATTTGAAGTCGGTGTTGCAGCGATGAAACAGGTTCTGTTGCAGGCCGGACTTAAGGAAGACGAGTTCACCTTTCTCGATGGCTCCGGGCTTTCGCGGCGTGACCTGGTGACGCCCGCAGCCACGGTCCAGCTGCTGATTTACGCTGCGCGTCAGCCATGGGGTGCAGCGTTTGAAGAATCGCTGCCTGTCAGCGGCGTGGATGGTTCGCTGGCCGACCGTTTCAAGACCACGCCGGCCGCCGGGCTGATTCACGCCAAGACGGGATCGCTCAACCATGTGAATGCTCTTTCCGGATACGGACAAACGCAGTCAGGTAGAAGATTTGTGTTTTCGATTTTCTGCAACAACCACAACCTGCCCGCTGGCAAGGTACTGGCGGCGATAGATGCGGTGATGCAGTTGCTGGTGACCAGCGAAGATTCACAGCACACAAGTAAGGAGCATTGAGTGGCAAAGCTGCCTCTGGCCGGTATTCGTGTCATCGATTTTGGACGGTTCATCGCCGGCCCGTATTGCGCCATGCTGCTGGCGGATATGGGCGCGGATGTGATTCGCGTTGATCGTCGGCATGGCAGTGAAGACCGTTACATTGCGGCGATCACGGAGAGTGGCGAGGGCGGCGGCTTTCTCTCTCTAAATCGCAACAAGCGCAACCTCACGCTCGATACATCGAAGCCGGAGTCGGCGGAAGTCATCCGACGGCTGGTTAAAGGCGCGGACGTGGTGGTAGCGAATCTGCCCAACAACGTTCTGACGAGCATGCGACTGGATTACGATTCGCTGAAGGTGACAAAGCCCGATATTATTCTTGCCCGCATTTCAACTTTTGGTCCGGACGGCCCTTATGCCAATCGAGTGGGCTTTGACACGGTGGTTCAAGCCATGTCCGGCGCTATGAATCTTACGGGATTCCCCGGCGCGCCGATTCGTGACATTGTCCCGTTTGAAGATTTTGGCACGGCGCTGCATACGGCCTTCGGCGTGATGGTGGCGCTTTATCATCGCGCGCAAACCGGCGAGGGGCAGATTGTGGACGGGTCGCTGCTGGCCACGGGCATCACGTATGTGCAGGGCTTGCTGGCAGAGCGCTCGGTTCTGGGCATTGAGCGGCGGCAGATGGGTAACACGAGTTTTTACGCTGCGCCATCGGACGCCTACCAGACCAAAGACGGTTGGATCGTTGTTTCTGCGGTGGGCAATGACATGTTTGCCCGCTGGGCTCGGCTGGTGGGACGAGAAGATTTTATCGCCGATCCGCGCTTTGCCAGCGACCAGCTTCGCGCCGACAACCGCGCCGCAATCACCGAAGCGATGAATGCATGGCTTTCAACCCGCACGACCGAGCAGGCCATCGCCGAACTGGAAAAAGCCCGCGTGCCGGCCGGACCGGTGCTGGACATCGGGCAGGTACTGGAAGATCCGCAGGTGAGAGCGCGGGAGTTGCTACGTTACCTCGATCACCCGGGCGCAGCCAAGCCTGTCCCGCTGGCCGACACGGCTGTGCGATTGTC
>DATCAX010000197.1:0-2863 GCA_036512375.1 Candidatus Angelobacter sp.
GCATGATCGAAGGTATGAGGTTTGCGCTGGGCTGCACTGTGGCTGTCCGCCGCAACGTGCTTGAAGACATGGGCGGATTCGGCTATCTGCAGGAATTTCTGGCTGAAGATTTTGTGATCGGCCAGCGCGCCGCGGAACTCGGTCACGGCGTTTTGCTCTCGTCATACGTCATTGAGCATCGCATTGGAAGCCAGAGCATGATGACCAACCTGGGGCACCGGATGCGCTGGGCCCGCAGCACCCGCCGTTCGCGTCCAGCAGGTTATTGGGGACAGATATTCACTTATCCGCTGCCCCTGGCGCTGATGCTCTGGGCTTCGTATCCCGGAGCCTGGCCCGCGGTCTTTTTGACTCTCGTCTTGCGAAGCTGCGCCGCCATTGCCACGGCACGCTATGTTGTTCAAGATCCGGTCACGCAAAAGCAGTGGTGGTTGCTGCCCGTTCAGGATGTAATGGGTTTCTTTATCTGGATCAGCGGATTTGTGGGCGACAAGATTATCTGGCGCGACAGAAAATGCACGGTTCTGCGCGATGGCCGTTTGCACGTGAATCCCTAGGGCTTTGTCCATCTTCCATCCCAAAAAAGAACCCCCACGCCTTTGCGCAGGGGCCGATTCGACGTGATTGCCGTTTACTTGCTGGTTGTCGAGCAGCTGCTTGAGATCATCTTCACTTTCTTTACGGTAAAAGTTGATTGAGATCCGGAAGCTGAGCCCGCTCCGCTTGCATTGGAACCGCCGCTGGAACTGGGTGCACTGCCCATGCTTCCGCCGGAATTGGAAGCTGATCCGCTGTTGTCCGTTCCCATCAGGCGCACCTGATGACCAACGTGGTCACTCAGTTTTGAGGTGTCCCCGGCGAGCTGCCAGCTCTTACCGGATTGATCCGTCAAGGTCCAGCTGCCGGCGGAGCCGTTCAGGCAGCCTTCAATGGAGTTGGCGCTATCGGCTGAAGTCTGCGTGGTTTGCGTTGTGGTGGTCTGCGTCGTGGTTGAGCTGGCATCCGGAGTCGCTGGTTGCTGGCTGGGTGAGGTTGACGATGGAGAGGTGGACTGTTGCGAGCTTGTGTTCGGCGTTGTTGATTGCGGCGAGCTCGGTGAAGTCTGCGCCACGGCCCAAACTGCTGACAACAACAGAATTGCTGTGATCAAAGATGTTTTTCTCATTACGTTCCTCCTGGTATGTTTGGCCTTGCCTGAGTCCGGCCTTCGAGAAGAGTGAAGCAGCACTACGGACTTAGATCACTCGTCGGCTGGCAGGTTTGCCTCGTTTTACACGGAGGTCAGGAAGAAAAGAGAGCTGCGGAAATCTAAGAGAGTAATTCCGTGTCTCTGCCGCGATAAGAATGGGAGTCGCTCAACACCCTAGTTCGACCGAACTAAGGAGCGTGGAGTAACCATCAGTGAATGCGGGACGGATCAAACGTGCAGTGCCGTCGGGATATAACTGCAGCAAGGATCTTCGGCAAACATATTTCCGCTGATCGCATAGGCGCGGGCACGTGAACCGCCGCAGATCTCTTTGAATTCGCATGCGCCGCACTTGCCCTGCAAATTAGAAGTATCGCGCAGCGACGTAAGCAGCGGTGAATTGCGATAGATTTCCGTCAGGCTATCCATCCGCACATTGCCCGCTGAGACCGGCAGGAATCCGCTGGGACAGACTTCGCCTGTATGGGAGACGAAGACGAATCCCTTGCCGTCATTGATCGGTAGAAGTCCAGGAATGGTTTTTTCCCAGCCGTCGCCACCACGTTCAAACGGGCTTTGGCCTTTGCTCATGAGCCGCTGCTGGATGATGTAACGGCGATAATGCTGCGCCTCAGTGGTCTTGACCTTGAACGGTAGCTCTTTGGAAAACCGATAGAGTGTTGCGAACGCCTCTTCCACTTCGGTGGCCGAGAGAAGGTCGGCTATCTGCGCGCGCCCTGTAGGCACTAGAAAAAAGGCGCTCCACAGGACAAGCTTGAACTGTTTCAGCAGGTTTGCCATGTTCTCCAGGTCGTGCATGTTACGCCTGGAGATGCTGGTGTTGACCTGAATGGGAAGGCCGAACTCATTTGCCCAGTGGATCGCTTCCAGTGTGCGCGCAAACGAGCCTTGTACTCCGCGAAAAGCATCATGCAATTCCGGTGTTGCTCCGTCCAGGCTCACGGCCATTCTGGAGAGGTGGGCGCGCTTCAGGTCGGCGATTGCCTCGCGCGTCAACAACGGCGTAGCGCTGGGCGTCATCGCCGGATGCAGGCCGTGGGCTACCGCGCGGCGCACCAGATAGAAGATGTCAGAACGCTTCAGCGGATCACCACCCGTGAGAATGAAGATTGGCGGCTTCAGGTCGGCGACGTCGCGAATCAGCTTCTCAGCTTCCAGGGTGGTTAATTCCAGCGGATGGCGCTTTGCCTGCGCAGAGGCGCGGCAATGGCAGCAGGAAAGGTCGCAGGCTTGCGTGGTTTCCCAGATCACGATCAAAGGACACTGGTTGAGATCAAAGCTTGTATTCATTGCCGCCCATCCTTAAGAAAATGCCTTTACCGCAAAGGCGTGAAACCAATCCTAAGATGTTGTTAGCGACCGGAGATGTGATTGAGGTCACATGTCCAGTGTTTCAATAGCTTCCTGGATTTTCATTCTGCTGTGACACTCGTCACATTGCTCAGCTGGCTGTTTATTTATACTGCTGCCGCAAACGTCAAATGAGGCGCGCGCGATTTCAGCGGAGTCCGGCAGGAATGAAAAGATTTCGTGATTGGCTCTCACCGGTTGTTTTTTTCTCAAACAATTGGATCAGTCTGGTAGGCGTGGTGGTGGTTACGGCTGCCGCGGTTACATGGCTGGTTTTTCTGCCCATCACTCTGCGTAGCGGCA
>DATCAX010000198.1:0-2698 GCA_036512375.1 Candidatus Angelobacter sp.
ACAAAGCGGGAGGAATTAATGCGGCGCTGGAGCGTCTGGCAAGCCATCAGAAAACGGCAAACAACGCGCACATGGCAGAAACTGCGCTTCGCTAGAGGCGCAGACTAGCGTTGATCATCTTTGAGGTTGCGGAAGTTGGCACGATGGTCGCGGATGAGACGGTCAAGGCGCGATTGCAGAACGGTAACGGCGTCGTACAAAGTCTGGATACCGCCGGTCTCCCAGGTTACGTCCTGTTGCTCCATGTCGATGGAAAGGTCTCGCATCATCTGGGCAAAACGGCGGATTCGCTCCGCGGCCAGGAAAGACGCCAGCAATTCTTTGCGTCCGGGCTGGGCGTTGTGGAGCTCGCTGGCAGTCCAGGAAGTCATGCGTATTTCGTCCACGGCCAGGCGAAATTCCTGGAGAGCCGCGGCATCAGAAATGGTTCCGCTTTTTAGATCGCGTTCGAGGAGGCGCAGCTCTGAAGTCAGGGTGCGTAGCCGGGAAGCGATTTGAAAGCCCTTTTCAGCCATTTATACCCACGTACAGTTTGATGCTGAAGAGCTCTGGAACGCCAGATGTTTCGGCAGGAACATGGACAGTGGACGTGGGCTTCAGGTGGCCGACTCTGGACTGTCCTTCGGTAATCTGCGGTAAGAAGGGCCGATCAACACCCGCGTCAAATCAGGCGATTGCGACCCTTGATCTGGAAAAGGCTTCAGCGGGCCTTGGCTTTGCGCTTGACTTGCTTGGTGACGGCCTTACGCACGGGCCGCGTGGATCGCGAGCTTTTGGGTTTGGCAACCCGCACTGAAGCTGCGCGCGGAGGGGCAGTTTGACTGAGCGCGGTGAGCGGAGGCAGCTTTTGTTTGAGCTTGAGCACGGACTCAAAGAGGTCGCCAGATTTTTCCACGCGCTGCAAGACCTTGTCTGAGGTAAAGACCAGCAGCTCGGGATCGACCTTCTTTAAGCAATTCTCCACCTCCTGCCAGGAAATTGGGGTAGACACCGTTGGCTGATCTTTGGCACGGAGGGAGTAAACATTGACGGTAGTTTTGTAATCGTCGTTCTGGCTCCAGTCGACAAAGACCTTGTTCACGCGTAGCGCCTTCTTCATGTCCGAGATTACGAGATCAGGATGGCGTTCTTCCAGCAGTTGCGCAATGGCTTTGGCAAAAGGTTTGGTTTGTTGATAGGTCACGGCAGTGTTCAGCGGGACGTAAACCTGGAGCCCCTTGGAGCCGGAGGTTTTGGCGAAGGACTGCAATCCGAACTGCGCAAAAATATCGCGGACCCAGAGGCCGACCTGGCAACATTGCACGATAGTGGCAGGCGGGCCGGGATCGAGGTCAAAGGCGATGACGGTGGGCCGCTGCGTTTCAGGCGAGCGCGAAAGCGATGTATGCAATTCGAGATCGGCCAGATTGCCCAGCCAGACCAGCGTGGGCAAATCGCCGACCACGCAATAGTCCATGAAGCGATTGTTGCCTTCGCTCCAGACTTTAGCGGTCTTCATCCAGGGCGGACGGTAAGAGGGACAGTTTTTCTCGTAAAAATGCATGCCATCCACGCCGTTGGGATAGCGCTTGAGCGTAAGCGCACGGTCGGCAAGGTGCGGCAGCAGCACTGGAGCGACGCGAACGTAATAGTCGATCACCTGCCCCTTGGTGAAGCCGGCCTTGGGATAAAGGACTTTCTCCAGATTCGATAGCTTGATCTGGCGGCCTTCCACCTCGATCAGAGATTCTGACGCTTTTCTTGCCATGAAAACTCCTATGCTACCTGCATATTAGATGCTTGACCGGGTAAATACTTTTACAGGGTCCTTACCCTCCATGGTGCATTTTTCAGGGCAGTTCAACAACGTGGCAACCGGATCAGCCATCTAATCCCTGATGCCTGACGACCAGGAAAATTCGCTGCCGGTGAGTTCCTCGACACCGCCGGTATTTTGTAAGCAGCAGGAATCGCTGTTTCGCGAAGTGATCCAGTTGCTGGAGAGCAATCATGTTCCGTTCGTGATTTCCGGGGCCTTCGCGCTGCACGAGCACACCGGTATCTGGCGCGACACCAAGGATCTGGACCTGTTTCTTCCCGCTCAGGAAGTGGGCCGGGCGCTGGCATTGCTGGAACGAGATGGCTTTGATACCGAGGTCCGGGATCCCGTATGGCTGGCCAAAGCCAAGCGGGACGGCTTTTTTGTGGACCTGATCACGGGCATGAGTAATGCCGTGTTGCGGGTGGATTATTCCTGGATACGGCATGCCAGCCGGTCAGAAGTTTTTGGGATGTCCGTGCGGGTGCTGGCGCCGGAGGAACTGATCGCTTCCAAGATTTTTGTTACGCGGCGCGAGCGCTTTGACGGAGCCGATATCTGCCACGTGATTTATGGAACGCAAGGAAAGTTTGACTGGCAGAGGCTGATGAGCCTCATCGGCGACCACTGGGAAATGCTGTTCTGGAGCCTGGTGCTCTACCACTACGTTTATCCGGCAAATCCCGATTTTGTGCCGGCTGAAGTGTGGACGGAGCTGGTGCAGCGCTTCAACATTGAACTGGCGCATCCTAATAAAGGAGCGAACTTCCGCGGCAGCCTAATTGACGACAAGATGTTTGCCATTGATGTAGCGGAGTGGGGCAAGCGCAATATTCTGGAGGAATGCCGGGACAAAGCCGAGATGATCCAAAGGGACAAAAAAGAGGCGGCCTGAGCGCG
>DATCAX010000199.1:0-5803 GCA_036512375.1 Candidatus Angelobacter sp.
AACAATCCTGAGCGTCCCAGTTGCCGCGTCGCCAGGCCCTGCAAACCGATTCCCAGTGACAACATGGCTACCAGCGAGGCCACGCCCACGCCAATACCCAGCGTCGTCAGAGAATTTCGCAGTCCGGCTTCGCGCAGGTTGCGTCCGGCAAGCTCAATCAAGTCGTATGCTCTCACCGCGCCGCTCCAATCTTTTCCAGCTTGGTGTTCTCGAGTTCGCCCACCAGCTTTCCATCGCCCAGAAATACCAGACGGTTGGCATAACGTTCCGCCAGCGGACGCTCGTGCGTCACCATAATCACGGTCATCTCCAGGGTGCGGTTGAGTTCGCGAATCAGGTCCATAATCTCCGTACCGGTTTTTGAATCCAGATTGCCCGTGGGTTCGTCCGCCAGTAGGAGTTTCGGACGGTTGGCCAGTGCCCGCGCCAGCGCAGCCCGCTGCTGCTCACCGCCAGACATCTCGCTCGGCCGGTGTTTCATGCGATCACTCAATCCCACGCGCTCCAGCGCTTCCACCACGCGCGCGCGACGTTCCTTGCGCTTCACTTCGGCAAAGCGCATTGGCAGTTCCACGTTTTCGTAAAGCGTCATGGTCGGGACCAGGTTGAACGACTGGAAAACCATTCCCACCGTATGCCGCCTATATTGCGCCAGTTGTTCAGACGTCATGGTCGCCAGGTCTGAGCCTTCCACCACGATCGCGCCGGAATCCGGCCGGTCCAGCCCGGCAATCAGGTTCAGCAGCGTGGACTTGCCCGATCCTGAGGCTCCCAGCAGAGCGATAAACTCGCCCCGCCCCGCCGCCAGGCTCACGCCATCAACCGCTGGGATCAGCGAGCGCCCCAGTTTGTAATGACGCACCACGGAAACCGTTCTTACCGATTCGAATTCAGTGCCGTTTGTTGCCACAATTCAGATCTCTCCAATGCTTCTATCCGCATGTTACTACGCAACTTCCCGTTTCGTTCCCTTAGTCCAGCCATTCACCTTAGGACGAAAGGTGCCTGTGCGTGGTGTCCCTCAATCCTGTTGACCCGGACTTCCGACTAAGCCCTGTGGAGCGGCCAGGTTCTATGGAGCGCCGGCGCCGCGCCTGCGACAAACTCTTGTGGCCCAGCACTCGTGCAGCCCTCTGCCTGTGTCCTGGCCGCCTACCCCGCCCCCTGCCCCCCTATGTCCACCCATTTCCACCCAAGGTCACCCAATCCACCCAAGAATCGGCAGAGGGTCGCAAAATCCCCAAAAACACAAACCGCAACGGTTTCCCGTTGCGGATCCTTCAAACCCTTCTGTTTCATGCCGACGCTCTGGCGCTGTAGCGCGTTTTTACATGACGAGTGTCAGTTTATTATAGCAAAACAAATACGAATCTAAACACTTATTTTCCAGGCGACGACATCTTCGCCGGATCAATCCTCCACAACTCGCCTTTGCCATGATCAGTCACCCAGACCGAACCAAAACCGTAGCGGATACCGTCAGCCTTCGGGTAATTGCCATACTGGTCAACCACTTTGTTCGTAGTCGGATCAATGCGCGTCACCGGATTTCCGTCCATCGTGACCCAGATGAATCCGCCGCCAAAACAGATTTCACCGCCCTTGCCCGGAACATGCACCGGGATCACCGCCGCCACCTTGTTGCTCACAGGATCAATGCGGGAGACGCTGCCATCGGACTGGCTGAGCACCCACAGCGACCCTGCTCCCTCAGTTGTAAAGCGCGGTCCTTGAGCCACCGTGATCATGGCCGTAACTTTCCTTGTGGCTGGATCAATCCGGTAGACATTCCCTTCTCCAGAGCTAATCGCCCATACCGATCCAAATGCCAGTTTGACCACGCCCGTATCTTTTCCTACCAAAATGCCCTTCATCTTGTGGCCAGTCTTTGCTTCCACCTGCGATAGCGTGCTGGAGTGGCCATCCTCATTGCTGGCGAACCACACATAACGCTCATCCACCGCAATCGATCCTTCGCCGCTCGGGTCAATCTTTACCGGCAGGCGCATATCCACCACATTCGTTTTGGGATTGATCCGTGTCAGCGTCTTGCCCTGGCAGTTGAGCACCCACACCCTGTCCACGCCGATGCCAATCCCATAGCAGGGCTCCTTATCCACCGGCACCCGTGCCTGAACCACGTTGCGCGCAGGATCCACCCGTACCAGTTCATTGTTCTTTGCCACCGTCACCCACACTGAGCCAAAGCCGATGGCCAGCCAGTCCGCGTCGCCGCCAATCTGTATCTTCTGGGTAATGGGCAGAGTTGCAGCGTCAAGCTTGGGAAACTCCGCAGCCGCTTTCGGCTGGGCGTCTTTGGCGCTCTGCGCCAGAACTCCATAGAAAGAAGCGGTTACAGTAATCAGTACCAGCAGCACTCGCGTCCACGATCTGATCGAAATCTTCATGCCGACCCATACTAGCGCATTGCGCACGAGTCCATCGTTTCGCCGCGTCCATTCTGTTACTGTTGCTTACTGTTGCTGCGTAATCTGCTGCAAACTGTTGCTGTTAATGCATCATCTGAGGCAATTAACGCGTTCCTATGAGTCCCATAACTCATTTCTTTGCCGGATGGCTGCTGGCCTCGGTCTCTCCCACCGGCAAGCCCACCACGCTTACGCGGCGCGAGAAAGCCCTCGTGGTCGCTGCCGCCGTGGCGCCTGATCTGGACGGCATCGGTATCGTCCCTGAACTCTTGACCCGCAACACATCGCATCCCCTGCTGTGGTTTTCACAGTATCACCATACGCTGCATACGCTTGCCTTCTCCTTGGTATGCACGCTCGCGGCTTTCCTTATCGCCGGCCCGCTGGCCAAGCATTCCTCTGGTTCTCCGAAAATGGTTCTCCAAAAAAATGCTACGACGAAAAGTGATCGCGCCGTGCCTACTCATGTACAGACCACTCATCCAGCCCTGACCGCTCTCCTCGTCTTCCTCAGCTTCCACCTGCACCTGCTTTGCGACCTCATCGGCGCCCGCGGCCCCGACGGCGATCAGTGGCCCATCCCCTATCTCAAACCTTTCTCAAATTCCATTCAGCTAACCTGGCACGGACAATGGGCGCTCAACGCCTGGCAGAATTTTCTGATTACCGGCATTTTTCTGCTCGCCACTTTCTGGATTGCCTGGAAATACGCCAGCTCTCCACTGGAACTTGTCTCCCAGCCGGCTAATCGGGCACTTATCCAGGCGTTGCGCCAACGGTTTCACCCCAGACATTCGTAGCCGCGTCCCCAAAAACCGCTAATCCGACCCACTCCCACCACTGAACATTAGAACTTTCTTAAGATTTGTGCTGAATCAAGAACCTAAATGCAGTTTGATCGCAAAAAGTTCTTGTCCTTTAATCTGAGTAGGTTAGAATTCAGCCGCCCACTTCTCGAATGGACCCTCGAAAGCTATCTGCACAAGAGCTGGTGTCGTATTGTCTCGACTCGCAAGACGAAAGTGCTTGGACTGAATTTGTGCGCCGGTTCCAGCCTCTGATTGCCGGTGTAGTGTATAGGTCTGTCTGCGCGCGTCCGCGTCCCAATACTAGCTTGGTTGCCGATCTGATTCAGCAAACCTTCGTTAAGCTTTGCCGCAACAATTACAAGGCATTGCGGAATTTCAATTTTAAGGATGACCATGGTTTCTTTGGCTTCTTAAAGGTGGTTGCTTCTCGTGTAGTTGAAGACCACTTTCGGGAAGTGAACAACCAGAAGCGCGGCGGCGGACGCGAAGAGGAAGATATTGTAAATGCTAGGATACCGGTGCTTTTCCGTTCAAATTCGCTCCAGCCCGCAGAGATGGCTATTTTGATGGGACAAATCGAGCGTTGCCTGGCCAAGCTGGTGTCAGAACCGAATTTTGCTCGCGATCATGCCATCTTCTGGCTTTACTATCGTCAGGGATTGACTGCCAAGGCTATTGCTCAGCTCCCCGCTATCAGCTTGAGCGTAAAGGGAGTTGAAAGCACGCTGCTGCGGCTCACCCGTTTTGTCAAGGCGTGTCTCACAGCCCCCCCGCCTCCACCCAGAAAGAAGGCTTCCGGGGGTTAAACCGCTCATTCGGCATATACTTTCTGGTTCTCAAACAGGAATAGTTCTGAAATCTGGTTCTTCAGAGGGCATTACAGCGTTCATTTACACTTTTACGCTGGGCAACAGAAAAGGTTAGATCGCCTGAATTACGTTCATATAAGGAGAAGTGGGTCCAGTGAATGAACAATCTGAGCATTTGAGCAGTGCTCAAATTGAAAACTACGGGAATCGATCTTCCGGCGCGGGACCGGATGCGGACCAGCCCGATGAGGCCGTGCGTATTAACGCGCACCTCGAGAGCTGCCCTTCCTGCCGCAACCGCCTGCTCGATTTCCATCGTGCCAGCTTCGGCCTGCTCGCAGAGCCACAGCAGCTCGCGGACGTACAAGTGAACACGGCCTCCACTCCGGACTGCCCCAGCGACGACGCCCTTCGCCAACTCGCTGCCGGCCTGTCCCTCAATGACCTCGCCACCAGCGACGCTCTCGCCACCAAACTCATCCAGCACGCCGCCACCTGCGACCATTGCGGCCCCCTGCTCCGGACCTTCACCGAAGACTTCTCTGACGACTTCACTCCTGAAGAACAGGCAGCCCTGGCCAACCTGCAAAGCTCTTCAAATGCCTGGCAGAAAAACACCGTTCGAGAGATGATGAAAGCGGGAGCTGTGAGTGGGGCTGGCGCAAGTGGTAGTGAATCAATCGAGCCCGCTGCACCGATGATCAACAGCCAATCATCGCCGAGGAAATCGCCAGCAAGGCCAACCGCTGGCCGCAAGCCGTTCTCCTGGAAATGGATCCTGATCCCCGCCACGGCCGCCGTCGTGGCCATGGCAGCCTTCAGCATCTGGTACACCCAGCGCAACACCCCGGAAAAAGTCGAGAAGCTCCTGGCCCAGGCGTATACGGAACAGAGGACGATGGAGATGCGGTGGCCAGGGGCGACTTACTCAGCCTTGTCTCCGCAAGAGCGAGGCAATTTGGGCCATCAGCCTGCCAGCCTTTTTCAAGCCAAGTCAATTATTCTCGATCACTTGAGCGCGCACAAAGATGATGCCAAGTGGCTCCATGCGCTTGGTCGAGAAGAAATTCTCGAATGGCGTACTGAAGAGGCCCTTAATGATCTGAAACACGCACTGGAACTCTCGCCGAATTCAGCCCCGATCATGGTTGACTTAGCGATAGCCCATTTCCAGCGTGCCGAACGATCACAAAATGTAATTGATTACGCTGAAGCAGTTGAGCTCCTGGGCAAAGCCTTGGCCATAAAGCCGGATGATCCAAACACTCTTTTTAACCGGGCTCTTCTCTATCAAAGGATGTCTCCGCCACTCTACGAATCCGCTCTTAACGACTGGAACCATTTTTTGGCTATCGAGCCTCACGGTCCATGGAGCGACGAAGCCCGGCGACACAAACATGAAATAGAAGAATTAAAAAAAAACTCTTCAGCCACGAATTAGCGACTGATCTCCGGTCGGCCATTCAACTACGTGCTGACTTCTCGATGGATGAGCTTATAATCCGTGACCTCGAGGCGTCATACGGAAATAATCAAGTTGGCATTGCGAGAACACGCGAAGCCCGCGTATCTCTGGAAAAATCTGCCGATGCGCTCGCTCAAGAAAATGGCGACTACTGGTTGCTGGATTTCGTAAGATCCAAAGATTCTTATCTCTTGAGAACCGCCACTTCCTACCTGGCCCGTGCCATCCACGAAAATCTGCGAGGTGAGCCTGATTCCGCTCGTTTAAGCGCCCGCCAGGCGCAGCAGATCT
>DATCAX010000200.1:0-4188 GCA_036512375.1 Candidatus Angelobacter sp.
TCGCGAAATGCGTTCGCATGGACTGACTGCCGCCACTGGCGGTAGGCCTCCTTGTGACAATGTCCGCAATACTCAGCGGTTGGGAAGCTCTTAGGGTCCAGAAACTGGCCGTTGGATGAGGTGGCGTTTGATGGAAGAAACGGCGCGTCCTTTCCAAAGGCGTAGTTGTATTTTGCAGCTACCCCGTCGTGGAAGGGTGTGGTGGGGCCGGCGATGCCGTTTGGAGAGGAGTAAGCGGGCATTACTGTCGGTGTTGTCGCGGGAGTTGAGGTGGGGGGTATGGTTGCTGCTTGCTCGGTGGCAGCGCGGACAGTCCATGTGACTGAGAGAGAAAGAATCGCGACAAATGCAAACGACATCCAGCAGCGCGGCCGAGATTTGAGCATCGTCGAGTGATCTCCTAGGGAAAGATCTGTTGCCTGCGGCGCGACAACTTGAGGAGGGTCCGCGAGAACACCACTCCAGTTACCGTTCTTGCGTACACGCTCTTTCCGCCCGACTCGAAGTACTGAACTCACAGATAGAACCGCACATCCATCCACGCCTTCAACGCCACAAAGAACCATTGCGCAATTTGCCGGATGCACTGCGAGAGGTCTGGCGCTGACCGACGCATCAGCGTCTTCTTCTCAGCATGAAAGGGAATGTCCGTTCCTGTCTGGACGCCATTTCTTCTACACTCTGAATCTAAGAGTAGTGAAAGGGCTGGGTGCGAGCTATGACTTTTGTCGCAGGCGCAGACAGGCTCGTCGTTGGGCGTAGAACTAATCCCGCGCTGGAGGCCACCTAGCTTAATTCAGAGCGACGTCCCGTTGGCCCACTCAGGTCGCCGCTGACCCTCAACCTATTGATAGACGCAGGTCATTGGTCGTGCATCGTCCTACGGACGTGGAGGTTTGGCTACTTCATTGCAGGCTTCATGAATTCCAAGTATTTTCTTCCCACCGGGCAAGTGCGTCCATCGATCAAGCAGGGTAGGACCTGTGGCGGTCACGGTTATTATCGCGTAGATATTCTTCGTGCTGTTGCTTCTTGCCAGGGCCACAAGCCGCCGGCAGACGAATTGACCCCGTGCCCTTCACATGAGCTTGGTGCCGCATGCGAACAAAGGAACCTATCCCGGCAGGCAATAGAGTCCGGCGCAATAGGGTCTGTTCAGCGCGAACTCATTCCCGCCTAGCGTGGAATTCTAGTCCGGTATTCACGATCGTTCGGCTGTCAAGCATCTCGGCCGCACGCGAGAAGACGATCTTCTCTTCTACCTAGATGTGCTTCTTATAGAGCTGATTGAGCTGTTCTGCACCGGATCTCAGCCGCTGTTCGTCCACTAGATTCAGCACGCACTCGCAATCCACGCGGAGTAGAGGATGTACTCCACAGCAACTTGGTTCATGTGGAGTATCAAAACATCGAAACCCGCAGAACGTAGCTGTGACTAAAGTCGCTGAGATCTCTTTCCCGTCCGCATATGCTTGGCATGCAAACCAATTTAGACGGAGAAGGTGCATTCGATGTTTTGTTACCAGTGTGAGCAAACTTCAAAAGGTGAAGGCTGCCAGACTCTTGGCGTCTGCGGGAAAGATGAAACAACTGCTACTCTCCAGGATCTCCTGATCCACGTGACTAAGGGCATCGCAATGTATGCGCATCGGGCGCGGCAGCTAGACGCTTCCAATCCAGAAATCGACGCCTTCACCATTCAAGCCATATTCTCGACGCTGACCAATGTGAATTTCGATCCAGACCGCCTGATTGGATTGATTCATGAGGCCGTCACAACGCGCAATGCGGCTCGAGACTTGTATGAGCGTGCCAGCGTGATGGCAGGAATCGCTCCGTCCTACCTCGGTGGGCCCGCATCGTGGATTCCAGCTTCGTCGCTGGAAGGTCTGCTCGCGCAAGGTCAGCAAACTTTGTTGCCAACTCGGTTCCTTGCCGAGGGCAAGGAGGTCTCGGACCTGCAGGAACTCGTTCTTTACGGTCTCAAAGGCGTCGCTGCTTATGCGGTCCACGCTCTCGCCTTGGGCGCGGGAGATCCTCATTCCTACGCAAAGATTCACGAACTCCTTGACTTCCTCACGAAGCCAGCGCCCACCGCTGACGAACTTCTAACCAGCGCCCTTGCGGTCGGTGAATTGAACTATCGCGTGATGGAGATTCTAGACAAAGCCCATACAGAGACGTTTGGCCATCCCGTACCTTCAAAAGTCAGGCTTCATGCCAGAAAAGGCAAGGCGATCCTGGTATCGGGTCACGATCTCCACGATCTCCATGCGCTTCTTGAACAAACTAAGGGGCTTGGTATTCAGGTCTATACACATGGCGAAATGCTTCCTGCGCATGGTTATCCAAAATTGAAGGCCTACGAGCACCTCGCAGGGAACTATGGCGGTGCATGGACCGATCAAGCTGACGAGTTCGCGGAATTCCCCGGCGCAATTCTCATGACCTCAAATTGCATTCAGGAGCCCAATGTCACATACAAGGACCGCATTTTCACCTCGGGTAGGGTCGCATGGCCCGGAGTCCGACACATCGCCGATCAGGACTTCGCTCCCGTAATTGCCGCTGCGCTTCAGGCGCCAGGCTATGTTGAAAACGGCTCCAACGAAGAGATTACTGTTGGCTTTGGTCACAACGCTGTCCTCAGCGTTGCGGACCGGGTGATCGACGCGGTGAAGGCAGGCGCGATCCGCCATTTCTTCCTGATCGGTGGCTGCGACGGGGCGCGCTCTGGCCGAAGCTATTACACTGAGTTGGCCGAATCCATACCCCCCGACTGCCTCATTCTCACGCTTGCTTGCGGAAAGTTCCGGTTCAACAAGCTTGACTTTGGAGAGATTGGCGGCCTTCCACGCCTGCTCGACATCGGCCAATGCAACGACACTTACTCGGCATTGCAGATCGCACTCGCTCTCGCCAAGGCCTTCGAATGCGGCGTCAATGATCTGCCTCTCTCATTAATTCTCTCCTGGTATGAGCAGAAGGCGGTGGCCGTGTTGCTTACACTTCTCCATCTGGGAGTTCGCAATATTCGCATCGGACCGACACTGCCAGCTTTTCTATCGCCCGCGGTCCTTGACCTGCTTCATGAGAAATTCAACCTTATGGCGATCACTACGGTAGAAGAGGACCTGGCGGCAATCCTTGTCTGAGTTCCCTCGAGGCCGGGCGTTGTGCACCATCATCCAGGCACGTATGCAGCGGACGCTGATGAAATTAAAAGTCGATTGCGGAAGATTGCCGGGGTGCCTCAAGGCTCCGGCAATCGCGACGCCTTCGCTGCGCCAGGCTATTTCCGCCGTAATCGAAACTCGGTCCCAATCGCCGCGATTGTCTGCTGATCCAGCGCCTGAGCCGCACGAGCAAATACAACTGTTTCCTCTACCTGAATGTGGTCGGAATACAGTTGCTTGAGGCGCGCCGTTTCGGAAAGTAACAGCCGTGTATCCGCCGGTCCTAAACCGCCTGATTCAATCCAGGCTGAGTAAAGCCGCTCGGTCGAACTGTGCAAATCGTTCGCCTCGCGATGGTCGCCCTCAAGACGATCGATCTCCGCGAAGGACGTTGCGTCGGACTTGCGCAGTCGTGGAAAAAGTGATTCCTCCTCATCCGCCGTATGGCGTTGTCCACCTGTACGAAAGTATTGCAACGCAGCCTCGACCGCATCGCGCTCCTCGCCAGTCAGACTCCTGCCCTGTGCGCGATCAACTGCCACGCAGAGGATGCCGAGGAAACTCTCAATCCTCCGGTGGCAGTCCTTGAGCATGCCAATCGGATCATCGAAACCGCTGTCAGGCTTAGCACCTATCTGAATCGCCATTCCATTTCACTCCTTCTATTTCTGTCGTTCTTTCGATTGTCGCCGATTAGATAGCGATTGCCACTCTCAAGCGCCCTGGAGGACATGAAGCGTTGTTGCAGTCTATGCCTTTGATCGCGGTTGCACATAACTCCTTGGGACATAAGTGCAGCAAGGCTCTTCGGCATATGGGTTTCCGGTCAGAGCGTATGCGCGGGCGCGCGATCCGCCACAGATCTCTTTGAATTCGCAGGAACCGCACATTCCCTCAAGCTTCGATGTGTCGCGCAAATCGCGGAACAAGGGTGAGTCGCGATAGATCGCGGCCAATTCCTGCTCGCGTATGTTGCCTGCCGATAGGGGAAGAAAGCCGCACGGAAAGACTT
>DATCAX010000201.1:0-7251 GCA_036512375.1 Candidatus Angelobacter sp.
GGGAGACCTGGTGCTCACCTGCACTGGAGGGCTTTCGCGAAACCGCAGCGTGGGTGAAGCGCTGGGTCAGGGACAGCCTTTAGAACAGATTATTGCCGGCATGCACGGTATGGTGGCGGAAGGCGTGCTAACCACGAATGCCGCCCTGGGCCTCGCGAAGAAACACAATGTCGAGATGCCCATTACCGAGCAGATGTATGCCATCCTGCACGACGGTAAGTCCCCGCACGACGCTATTCGAGAACTCATGACCCGTCCGGGCAAAGTGGAAGACAAGTTCTAGCTGGTTGCTGAAAATCCATTCAGTGCCGTAACACTCGATTCCGGCCTGCGATTTTCCCCACTGAATGGTGCTTTCCGTCCAGCCAGGGTCTTGACTGAAAGAATACCTGCGGAAGTCTGGAGTACTTCCGTAATCCTGGAAATGGCCTTTTTTGGTTAGATTTGCCGTGTTTTCAGCATACAATTTGACGATTACATCTCTGGCTTTATGAAATTGCCTCTGCCTGCCCGGATACCGATTCTGTACCTGATTCTCATCGTCTTGATAGCGGTGGGCGTAGTGCCCCTTTATTTCTATGCCACCAAGATGGTGGCGCGGAATCGCGAAACCCTGGGAAGCAATGAAAAGCTCCTGCAGAACAACGTAACCACCACGCTGGCGCAATCAATCGCGCAACGCGAGAAGGACATCGGCTCTACTCTATCCAGTCTTGCTTTCTCCATCAAGGTAACCAGCGGCGGCAATCTGAGCGGCAAGAACGTGGAAGGTGCCGACGTAAAAGCGCTGCTCCATAATTACATTGAAGATCCTGACTCAATCGTGCCTTACGCCCGGCTGGTAAACACAGAAAACCAGCTAATGCTGAAACTGGGCACCATTGAGCCTGATACCTTCCTTGAAAAGGAACTGGAACGCGGTTTGGCTGCCGCGCATGACGGACGCGAATACAGCGGAGATCCGCTCTCCGTGGGTTCCGGCAAACAGGCCCGAACCGTGATGGTGGTGGGTAAGCCGGTTCTCAGCGACGATCATATTTATCTCGGATCGCTTGAGCTTGTGATCGATCTCCAATATCTGGTCAAGCAGCTCCAGCAAGCCAAGAACACCCAGAACCTGGATACTTTTGTTGTCGATCGCTCAGGTCGCGTTGTGGCATCGCCTAGTCCACGGTATGCCACCGGCCAGGACATGAACTCCAATGAACTGGTGAAGAATTTCGTCGATCAAAACGGAAAAGTGCCTGTTGCCGTCACCATGGACTATGCGGTCCAGGAAGGCAAGAACCGCATTCCCATGCTCGGTACGTATTTCCCTGTAACCGGGTTGGGCTGGGCTGTTGTTGCGCAGAAGACGCAGGAAGAAGCGTACATCGATATTACTGACATGCGCCGCGACGCCATTCGTGCCGCGTTGATCGCCATCGCCTTCAGCATCTTTGTCGGTATCTGGGCCGCGCGACGTCTCACCACTCCACTGCACGTACTGACTGAATCCAGCCGCACTATTGCCGGCGGCGATTTCACCCATCGTGTTCGCCTGAAAAGCCGCACCGAGTTCGGCGAACTGGCGCAGACCTTCAACACCATGACGGACGATCTGGAACAATTTGTCGATGACCTCAAGAAAGCTGCGGAAGAAAACCGCACGCTGTTCCTGAACTCCATCCAGATGCTGGCCGGCGCGGTCGACGAAAAAGATCCATACACCCGCGGCCACTCTGACCGCGTAACGCGTTACTCCGTCCTCATCGCCACGGAAATGGGTTTAAAAGAAGAAGACATCGAGAAGATCCGGGTCTCCGCCCAGCTGCATGACGTGGGCAAGATCGGCATTGAAGACCGCATCCTGAAAAAGCCGGGCGCGCTTACGCCGGAAGAATTTGAAATCATGAAAACGCATACCACCAAGGGCGCAGCAATCCTGCGTCCGGTAGAAGCCTTGCGTGACATGCTGCCGGGCATTGAGCTACACCATGAATCGCTGGACGGGCGTGGCTATCCTCACGGCCTCAAGGGCGAACAGATTCCGTTAATGCCGCGCATTATTATGGTTGCTGACACCTTTGACGCCATGACCACGAACCGTCCCTATCAGGCTGCCATGGACCCGGAATATGTAATCCGCATTATCAATTCGCTGGCGGCAACCAAATTTGATCCCACAGTAGTGGCGGCCATGACCAAGGTATTTGAGACCGGCAAGCTGCGCATCAACCGTGCGGCGGCGGTGAGCGGCGAAGAAGCTGCGGCTGCCGCTGCTGTCAGCGCAACACAAGCATAACGGTCCGCCTCGTCGTTCCTTATAAGTCTTGTGTCAGTTGGCGCGGGTGAGTCATCTTTTTCTCAGCTTTAGTCCTTCTTCTTTCAAGCTGACAAACCAGAGGTAAATCTCATCTACACGCTGGATGTCCTTCTCCAGCATTACGTGATCAGCATATCTCCGGATGTAATTTTCTTCGTGCCCGCGTTTGAGCACGGTCACAACCTCGAATAGTTCATGCACCTTGGCATGCATGATCCGCAAATCCGCGATCAGGCGCACCTCTTCAATATCGAGCTGTAACCCTCTATTTAATTTGCTCATTCTGTTCACGCCCTCCGGAGGCCATGCGTTTGTGTCAGTTTAGATGCACTCTGGTTAGTTCTCGCGCTGCAGAATGAATGGAAATCCGTTTTAAAACCAGCGAATCCCTAACTCCACAAGAACTGTAGCTCTAGTCCGGACGATGTCTCGTAAATCCCATGGCGGGAGCCTTATGAGTGAATACCAGCGGTCACTACCGATATAATCAAGGGTTCGGCAAAACATCCATAAAGCAATGATTCAGACTTTATTCGGAACACCGCAACCCTCGTTTCTAGACAAGATGAAGCAGGCGGTCACGCGTACGCGTGAGAACCTGAGCGAGCGTATTGACGAAGTGATGGCCCTCACCAAGGAGATCGACCAGGGCACGTTGGACGATCTGGAAGGAATCCTGCTCGGCGCTGACCTTGGCACAAGCACCACGCAGGAGATATTGTCCAAACTGCGGGAAAAAGCCGACCGCCAACAGATCAAGGACGCAGCCGAGCTGAAAAAACTCATCAAGGAGCAGGTGCTCGCCATCCTGAACGCCACTCCGGTGCGTGCCGGCAAACCTGCCAAAGGCGAGCCTGAAGTCATCATGGTGGTGGGCGTGAATGGCACTGGAAAGACCACGACTATCGGCAAGCTGGCGCACGCGTTACGTACCGAACGCAAGACCGTGCTGCTCTGCGCCGCTGACACCTTCCGCGCCGCTGCCATTGAGCAGCTTGAGATCTGGGGTTCGCGTGCAGGCGTGGAAGTGATCAAGACCAAGCCGGGCGGCGACCCTTCTGCGGTGCTTTATGACGCGCTCACCGCCGCTAAGGCACGCCACACGGATAGCGTGATTGTTGATACCGCCGGCCGTCTTCACACCAAAACCAGCCTGATGGCAGAACTGGAAAAGATGAAGCGCACAGCGCAACGCATTATTCCCGGAGCCCCGCATGAAGTTCTGCTGGTAATGGACGCTACTACTGGCCAGAACGGATTACAGCAGGCACGGTTATTTACCGAATCTGCGGGCGTGACCGGAATTGTTCTGACCAAACTCGACGGCACTGCCAAAGGCGGCGTTGTCATCGCCATCTCCCGCGAACTCGGTTTGCCCGTACGCTATGTGGGCGTGGGCGAGAAGGCCGGCGATCTCTTGCCGTTTAACGCAGAGAATTTTGCCGACTCGCTCTTCTCTGCAACCTAGTTCGCGCACGGCCATCGTTGAACCAATGGCATTTACCTCACAAGACGAACACTTCATGCGCCTGGCACTGGTCCTTGCGCGCCAGGGTACAGCGCTCACCTCGCCGGGTGCGCGTGTCGGGGCGGTTATTGTAGACACCCAGGGGCAGTTTGCTGGCGAAGGCTCCTACACATTCGATGGTCTGAAGCACTCCGAAATCCTGGCCCTGGAGCAAGCTGGCTCTCGTGCTCGCGGTGGCACCATCTATCTCAACCTTGAACCGCATTGCCATCAGGGGCGCACTCCGCCGTGCACCGACGCACTGATTGCAGCGGGCATCAAGCGGGTGGTTGCGGCCATGGCTGATCCAAATCCCAAGGTTGCGGGGAAAGGCTTCGAACAACTGCGCGCCGCCGGAATCACCGTTGAAACCGGTTTATTCGACGCCGAAGCGCGCCGCATCAATGAAGCCTTCGCCCGGTTCATCCTGACCCGCCTGCCATTGGTCACATTGAAATCGGGCATGACGCTCGACGGCAAAATCGCCCCTCCTCCGGGAGACTCTTTCAGCCCGTCAGCGTTGGGCGCAACGGGTGCCACCGGCGGCTGGATCACCAGCGAGGAAGCCCGCACACACGTGCAGGAATTGCGGCATGAATCGGACGCGATCATGGTCGGCGTTGGCACGATTATCGCCGACGATCCGTTGCTCACGGACCGCACCGGCCTTCCCCGCCGCCGTCCGTTGTTGCGAGTTGTACTCGATTCCCGTCTGCGCTGTCCGCTGGAATCGCGCCTGGTCAATACCGCCAAAGATGACGTCCTGATCTTCTGTTCCTTTGCGGAAGAGAAGAAGCGCCGCCTGCTGGAAGAACACGGCATCCGTGTGGAACAAGTCCCGCTCGGCTCCAGTGACGGCCGTCCTGACCTTGCCAAAATCATCGCGCGGCTGGGCGAACTTGAAATCACCAGTCTTCTGATTGAAGGTGGCGCGCTGGTAAACTGGACCGCGCTGGCCGCGAGCGTGGTTGACAAGATTTTTCTGTATTACGCGCCAAAGATTCTGGCGGGTAGCGGCTCGGTGCCTTTCGCCGGTGGCGAAGGCTTCCGCCGCATCAGTGAAGCTGCACAGGTTAAGAACATAGTCTTGCATCGCTTTGGTGAAGATTTCGCGGTCGAAGGTTACCTGCGCAATCCTTACATAGCGCCGGAGGCTTACTCCTGATGTTCACCGGACTCATCGACGAAACGGGCGAAATCGCCTCCACCGGGCGTGTGGCCGGCCAGAACCGTGGCTCGGTCACACGTATCACCATCAAGGCGGGAAGGATTCCGTCTGCATTGAAGACCGGTGACAGCGTCGCGGTGAGTGGCGTCTGCCTGACTGCCCTGGATATCAGTGAACATCAATTTTCCGCCGATCTCGCAGAGGAAACGTTGCAGCGCACTTCGCTCCAGCGTCTTAAACCCGGTTCACTTGTAAATCTGGAATTGTCGGCCAAGGCCCAGGATCGCATGGGCGGCCATGTGGTGCAGGGGCACGTCGACGGAGTGGGTTCCATCGTCAGCTTGCAAAAGATCAAGTACCGCGATGACTGGCGTCTCATCGTGGAACTTCCGTCCTCGCTATCGCGGTATGTGGTTCCTCAGGGATCGATCACGATTGAAGGGATCAGTCTGACCGTCGCCACAATCGAAGGCAGTCGTTTGGAGATTGCCGTTATTCCGCATACATGGCAGGCGACCAACCTCCGCGCGCTGCGCGATGGCGATCCGGTAAACATTGAGGTGGACGTTCTGGCAAAATACGCAGAGAAGATGGCACACGGTAAGACCGCCGGTAAGCTAAGGACAGCAGACCTTATCCAACGGGGGTTTTAGTAACATCGCCTGCAAACAAAAGATCAGCACGCCAGGTTCGACCGTGCTGATCTTTCGGTAAAGCGCAAGGAGGGTCGGTGCGCTTCTAAACTTAGGTCTAACGTTCAGCCTTTAGGCGTTTCCAGTGGCCGCCAGGACTACGTACAGCAACGCCACTCCCACTGCCGCCCATATCCGGAAACTCTTAAACTGTTGTGTCTCGCTCATCTCGATCTGTCCTTTTCATCCTCAAAATTAAAGGGGGAGGACCATAAGCAGGATCTAACAGTTCGGATCATGCGCCCATGCCGACCGGGAACAAATTAAAGGGGTGTTAAAGTCTCTAATTCTGTTGAATGTGGCTTCTCGCCGACTGGGATTGGCTCACACTTCGCCCGGAAACCATTGAAAACAAGACAGGATGACTATTACTGAATCCATTCCAATGGAAGCTTTTCGGGGAGCGTTTTACCAAAAGATCTTCATGAATCCCGTCGGAGGCAAATCGGCAACAACAAATTTCTGCCCGCGGCCCGCGCTTTCCATCAGCGCCTCAGCCGCAAGATACCCGCTACGGACGGCGCCTTCCATGGTGGCGGGCCAGCCGGTCGCCGTCCAGTCGCCTGCAAGTAAAATTCGCGGCCACTGCGTTTTTGCCTTTGGACGAAACTTATCCAGACCGGGAAGAATCGCATACGTCGCGTAAATTTCCTTGATCACCGTGGCTTTCACCAGCTTCGCTTCCAGCACAGCGGGAAAGAATTCAGCTAACTCACGCGTGGCCATTTCCAGGATCTCTTCCCGCGATTTCTGCACCAGCGACCTGGACGCGCTCACGACCAGTTCGATATAGCTGCCTTGACTAGCATGTTCCCTGCTGTCATGGAATTTTGACTTGTGAAACATCCACTGAATTGTTCGGTCTAACAGCACCGCATGCGGCAGGGGCGTGATCTCGCGATCAAACCACAGATGAATCCCAGTTATAGAGGATGGCTCAAACTTCACGAGTTGTTGTTTGATCGGTTCTGCTGATTCGTCCGCCGGCAGCAGACTTGCAACGTTCTGAAATGCCGCCGCCAGCACAGCGAAATCAAACTGCTGCTCACCCGAACCGGTCAACACACCAACCTGAGCCTGCTTCAGCCCGATGGCAGTCACTGAGGACCGCAGCAATACCTGGCCTCCGCGCACTCGGATGTATTCGATTGCGCTTCCATACAAATCTGATAGTGGAATGCTCGGAAGACCCATTCTGCCGGCCGCAGCCGACTTCATAAATGACTCGCGAAAGACCTGAGCTGCATAACGCACGGAGATGCGGTCAAGACTCTCATTCAACGCGCTTACCAGCACGGTCTTCCAGAACCGCTCAATCGCCTGTTCTGTCTGCTTGTGCCGCCGCAGCCAGGAAAGAAAATCTTCCGATGAATCCTCAGGCAGGCCGCGGCTCATCACGGCCATGGCTCGGGCGATCGCGACCTTGTCTTTCGCGTTCAGCATTTTCGCGCTAAGAAAAGTCGGGACGTTATGCATCGGCGCAGGAAGGAATGAAGGCGCCATTTTGCTCGCGCGCCCGCCCGGCTCGATAAAGGTTAGCTCGTCGAACCAGCGGATTTTACCGCTCACTCCCAGGCGC
>DATCAX010000202.1:0-4115 GCA_036512375.1 Candidatus Angelobacter sp.
TGCCTGCGCATACAGCGCCAGGTCGCCCGCGGTTGAAAAAACGCCTGCGTGTCCAGCCACACCGCCCATTCTGTCGGCCCGGGGATCATGCACCACGCCGCGCAAAATCTGTTTTTTGTCCGGCGCAAATGTTTCCGCGATCTTGCTTTTCCACTGTGCAGGCGGCAGATAACGTGTGTGCTTCATGCCTAGCGGCTGGAAGATGTGCACGTTGGCATACTGGTCCAAAGGCATGCCGGAAAGCCGCTGCACCAACTCTCCCAGCACCATGAAATTCGTGTCACTATAAATAAAGATTGAGCCCTGCGGCGCCTGCAGCTTTTCTTCATGCGCCAGGCGGAAAGCCGCGTCGCGCCCAACCCACGGTGGATTCAGATCGATATCTGGCCGCAGCCCGGAATAATGCGTCAATAGCTGCCGGACCGTCACCGCGTCTTTCCCGTTCATCCCGAAATCAGGGATGTAATGGGCGACCGGTTCATCCAGCCGGATCTGTCCGTACTGAATCAGTCGCATCACGCTCGGCGTGGTCGCCACCACTTTGGTGAGCGACGCCAGGTCAAAAACCGTATCCAGGGTCATGGCTTCTGGCCGGGGCGACGTCGCGCGGAGCCCAAATGCCTTTTGGTGCACAATGCGTCCGCCGTGTCCCACCAGCAGCACCGCACCAGTGATCGCCTGATCGTTGATTTGCTCCTGCACCAGCAGATCGACCGGCGAAAAGTTCGCGGTTTCCTTTGTCTCCGCAGGGGGCTTTTTCTTCTTTGCCGCAGGCGCACCCATGGCCAAACAGCTCTGGACGGTCAAAATGAGGATGGAAATGATGCCTATGGCTTTGCGCGGGAATGTCATCTGTAAACTGAGTGTGTTATAAACCGAAAACAAAAGCAACACGAGGGGATTTTCTGCACCAAAGTACCAACAGCACGCTGTCCCAGTCATTCGACCATCAGGACGAACAGTTTCAGCGTGCGTTTGGTGTCCTGCGCTCGGCCATCGACCAGCGCTCTTTCCCCGGTGCGGCGGTCGCCATCACCCACCATGGCAAACTTATCGCGCTGAAAGGCCTCGGGCGTTTTACCTACGAAACAACATCCCCGGAGGTAGCCGCTGGCACGGTTTACGATTTGGCCTCGGTCACCAAGGTTATTGCGACTACAACAGCCTGCATGATCTTGTACGACCGCGGCCTGTTGAAGCTCGACCAGCCGTTGATCGAGCTTCTGCCCGAATTTGCTTGCGGCAGCCCAGAGCCACAAGATGCTTTACGCCAGCAAGTCACGCTCTGCATGCTTTTGGCCCACTCCTCCGGACTGCCGGCCTACATCAAGCTTTTCCAGACGTCCCCTAATAAGGAAGACTTGCTGCGTCAGGCTGCTCAGGTTCCGCTCACCGCTGCCCCCGGCACACGCGCCGAATACAGTGACATCGGCTTCATCCTGCTGGGTCAAGTGCTGCAAAAGCTGACTGGCGAACCACTGGACCAATTCTGCCGGCGCGAGATCTTTGAAAAACTCAATCTCGCTAATACCTGCTTCAATCCATCGCCCGATAAGAAACGCCTAATCCCGCCCACGGAAGACGACCGCACCTTCCGCCATCGCCTGATTCAAGGCGAAGTCAATGACGAAAACGCCTCCGTTCTGGGCGGAGTAGCTGCTCACGCCGGCTGCTTTTCCACGGCCCTGGACGTGTCTGTTTTTGCACAGTGCCTCTTGTATGGCGGTTCGCCCCTGGTAAAAAAGGAAACTTTGGAAATTTTTACCCGCCGCCAGAAGCTCCCACCAGGCACCTCCCGCGCTGTAGGCTGGGACACGCCAACCCAACCGTCGCAGTCCGGCAGATATTTTTCCTCGCGCTCCTATGGCCATTTGGGCTATACAGGTACTTCACTCTGGATTGACCCTGACCGTCAGCTTTCCGTCACACTGCTAACCAATCGCACCTGGCCGGACCGTGGTTCGCAGTCCATCAAGCAAGTCCGACCCGCTTTCCACGATGCAGTCATCGAGGCGCTTCACTGAGGTATTGACGGCGTGAGTCCCCGCAAAGCCACTCTCCGCAATCTCAGGACTGAGCAGCAGAACCTTGCCTCCTCCGGGCTCGACACGCTGTCCGCCCTTGAAATTGCCCACGTCATCAACCACGAGGACAAGAAAGTGGCCGCGGCCGTGGCACGGGCGTTGCCCCAAATTGCCCTGGCGATTGATGCCATTGCTGAAGCCATTGGCAGCGGCGGAAGGCTGATTTACGCGGGCGCCGGCACCAGCGGACGTTTGGCCGCGCTCGACGCCGCCGAATGTCCGCCGACCTTCAATACGGATCCGCGGACAGTACAGTACGTGATTGCCGGGGGAGACAAAGCCCTTGGCCACGCTGCGGAATATAGTGAAGATTCCCGGTCTACCGGACGGCGCGATATGGCCAAACGCAAGCCTGGAAAGAAAGATGTGGTGGTGGGGGTTGCTGCCAGCGGCCGGACTCCTTACACCATCGGCGCGCTTGAGTATGCACGCAAGAAAGGGGCCAAAACAGCGGCTGTCGTATGCAATCATGGCTCAGAGATGGGTGCATTGGTTGATTTTGAAATCGTGATTGACGTCGGCCCGGAGGCCGTATCAGGCTCCACGCGCATGAAGGCCGGTTCTGCACAGAAGATGGCCCTGAACCTGCTAACTACAGGAGCAATGGCTCGCCTTGGATACATCTACGGCAATCTCATGGTGAACGTCCACACCATGAACCACAAATTAATGGAGCGAGGCCTGAATGTTTTGGAAAAATCTGCCGGGGTTGACCGTCTAACTGCATCAAAAACTCTGAGAGCTGCGGGTAACCAGGTGGCTATAGCTCTCATCATGTTGAAGACCGGTTTGGGGCGGGCCCATGCCGGTAAAAGACTCAAGAGCGTTAAGGGCAATGTCCGGCAGGCGATCGCGCAGGGTCGTTTAAAATGAAGCTAGTTCCTAAGTCACCGAATGGCACTTCCATCCAGCCAGAGCCGCTGCTCTCTGGCGGCGTTCCCGGCTTCAGAAAACCGGTCTCGCGCAGTCGAGCGGTCCGGATCGACTTCGGGAATGCGCCCTTTGCGCCAGAGAGTCTTATGGATAAATTTGTAATTCGCGGTGGCAATCCCCTGGTGGGAAGCGTACGCATCAGCGGCGCCAAAAACGCCGCTTTGCCCGCGATGGCCGCCGCCATTCTGACCGACGAGCCCGTTATTCTGGAAAACATTCCCGATGTTCGCGACATCCGGACCGAGCGCAATCTGCTGGTCTCCATGGGCGCTGACGTGGAATTGGGTTACGGCCGGGCTTCCCATCGCACCACGATTTCCTGCAACAATCTTGTCAACCCTGAAGCCGCATATGAATTGGTAAAAACAATGCGGGCTTCCACCCTGGTCCTGGGTCCGCTGCTAGCGCGCATGGGACGCGCCCGCGTTTCCCAACCCGGTGGTTGCGCCATTGGCGCCCGACCTATCGATCTTCATATCAAAGGGCTGGAACGCCTTGGCGCCACCATCAAACAGGAACACGGCTATATTGAAGCCAGCGCGGACCGTCTGCACGGCGGCCATATTATTTTCGACAAGATTACCGTTACTGGTACTGAAGATCTGATGATGGCCGCCACTCTGGCCCAGGGCGAGACCATCATGGAAAATTGTGCTCGCGAGCCTGAAGTCGTGGACTTGGCTACGCTGCTCATTAAGATGGGCGCAAAAATCGAGGGCGCAGGCACGCACACCATCCGAATTCACGGCGTGGAGAAACTTCACGGCGCGCGGCACCGCATCATCCCTGATCGTATTGAGGCTGGCACCTTTGTGATTGCCGCCGTTTTGACCGGCGGCGACCTGCAGCTTACCAACTGTGATCCCTCTCATCTCGGCTCGTTGATTCAAAAACTGGAAGAATGCGGCGTGAGCATCAAGACCGGAATAGACTCCATGCGCGTGACCAACGGCCATCAGCTCATCGCGGCGGATATCAGCACAGAAGAATACCCAGGCTTCCCCACTGACATGCAGGCGCAATATATGACCCTGGCCACGCAGTCGCAGGGTACTTCCATCATCACGGAAAATATTTTCGAGAATCGCTTCATGCACG
>DATCAX010000203.1:0-5993 GCA_036512375.1 Candidatus Angelobacter sp.
CCTGGTGGAGTGGAACCGGACCGAGATGGAGTATGAGCGAGAGAAATGTTTGGCGGAATTGCTGGAAGAACAAGCAAGAAGGACCCCGGAGGCAGTGGCGGTAGTCAGCGCCGATGGACAACTGACGTACGCGGAATTGAATTGGCAGGCCAATCAGGTGGGTCAGTACTTGCGGCAATTGGGAGTGGGACCGGAAGTTCGGGTGGGAATCTGCGTAGAGCGTGGACGGGACATGGTAGTGGGATTGGTGGGTATCCTCAAAGCGGGAGGAGCCTATGTGCCTTTGGATGCGAGCTATCCGGAAGAGCGATTGATATACATGGTGGAGGACGCAGAGGCGGCGGTCGTGCTGACGCAAACGAAGTGGTTGGGGAGCTTAAGTGGGTTTGGTGGACGAGTGGTGTTGCTGGATGAGGACAGAGCGGAGATAGAGCGGGAGAGCGGGGAGAACCTGCAACCACAAGCAGAGCCGGAGAACCTAGCTTATGTGATCTATACCTCGGGCTCAACAGGCAGACCGAAGGGAGTGGCAATTACACATCGCAGCGCAATCGTGCTTTTGCGTTGGGCTCGAGAATCGTTTTCAGCGGAAGAGCTAAGCGGCGTACTGGCTTCAACCTCAATTTGCTTCGACTTGTCCGTTTTCGAGATTTTTGTGCCACTCAGTTATGGGGGAACGGTGTTCGTGGTCAAGGATGCTTTGGAACTGGCTAAGATGCCAAGATCCAACGCAGTGAAGTTGGTCAATACAGTGCCCTCGGCCATGCGAGAGCTGGTGCGGATCAACGCGCTCCCGGAGTCGGTGCGAACGGTCAATCTAGCTGGAGAGGCATTGTCTTGGGGATTAGTCCAGGACGTTTATGGACTTGGAAGTGTCGCGCGCGTATGCAATCTGTACGGACCATCAGAAGACACGACATATTCGACATATGCATGGCTGGCGAAAGATCCAGATGCCACGGCCGTGCCGATAGGCAGGCCAATCGCCAATACCCAGACATATGTGCTGGACGAGCGGATGGGGGTATTGCCGGTGGGAGTGGTAGGTGAGCTCTATTTGGGAGGAGCGGGTCTGGCGCGAGGCTACTTGAATCGGCCGGAGTTGACGGCAGAAAAATTTGTGCCCAACCCGTTTAGCACGATCGGAGGCGAGCGGCTGTATCGGACCGGAGATTTGGCCGCCTATCGCCTGGACGGAAATCTGGACTTCCTGGGAAGGATAGACCACCAAGTCAAGGTGCGTGGATATCGGATCGAGTTGACAGAAATTGAAGCAGCCCTGGAAGAGATAGCAGGCGTCAGGCAGGCAGTAGTGGTGGCTCCGGATGATTCTGGGGGGAAGCGACTGGTGGCTTATGTGGCCGCGGAAGGAGGAGGCAAAGCGACGGAACTCAAGGCAGCACTCAGGAAGCGGCTGCCGGAGTTCATGGTACCGTCCGAGTTTGTTTTATTGGATGAATTGCCACTGACGCCGAATGGAAAGATCGACCGTCGTGCGCTGCCATCGTTCAGGAAGCAAAGAGAGGAAGTGTCGAATTATGTCGAACCACGCACGCCGACAGAGAAGTTGGTTGCGCAAATCTGGGCGGACTTGCTGGGGATCGAACGTGTCGGTTTGCATGACAACTTCTTTGCGCTGGGGGGACACTCCCTGCTGGCCACGCGGATGCTATCGAGGTTACGACAGGTTTTTAATCGCGAAATAGAGTTGCGCGCGGTCTTTCAGTTTCCGCTTTTAAGGGATTTGTCGGTACACGTGGACAGCCTCAGCGACCAGGTGCCGCCCGGCACCTTACTGCCCATTGTTCCCGTTACCGGCTTGGAGGCCTTGCCTCTCTCTTCACAACAGGAACGCCTTTGGTTTCTGGATCGCTACGGCTCTAGTGGCGCTGCTTACAGCCTGCCTGCGGCGGTACGCATGCAAGGCGATTTGAACAAAGAGACGCTGCGGCTGAGCCTTCAGGAAATTGTGCGGAGGCACCAGATTTTGCGTGCCAGGTTCGAGGAGGTAGGAGCAAAGCCGCAACTGCAGATAAGCGAGAACGCAAGATTTGAATTGCACGAACTCGATCTGCGGGATTCCATCTCCGGAATAGCGCCGGAAGAACGGGTGCATCGTGAGGTGGCAGAAGAGGCAGCTTCTCCTTTTGCCTTGCCAGAAGGGGGATTGTTCCGGGCGCGGCTCCTGCGAATCGGGGAGCAGGATTACATACTGCTGGTTACTGTGCACCACATCGTCTTCGATGGATGGTCTGTGGGTGTGCTGGCCGGCGAACTATCGGCGTTGTATGAGGCGTACAGCAAGGAAATTTCCTCGCCGCTTGCGGATTTGGAGATCCAGTACGCGGATTATGCGGCTTGGCAACGGGAGATGTTGGAAGCCGGATGGTTGGCGGAAGGGTTGGAATACTGGAAGAGGCAGTTGGAAGGCGTCGCCGTGTTGGAATTGCCTGCAGACCACGCGCGGCCTGCCGTCCAGAGTTTTCGCGGAACAACAGAGGAGTGGAAACTCCCGGCCGAGCTAAACACCGGTGTGAAGACACTGAGCCAGGAGCATGGAGTAACGCTGTTTATGGCGCTTCTGGCGGGATGGCAGATTCTTCTGGCTCGCTACAGTGGCCAGGAGGACTTCCGGATAGGCGCGCCCATTAACAATCGGGTCCATCCTCAGTTACAGGCGCTCATCGGGTTTTTCGTGAACACTGTGGTGTTGCGCGCCGATTTGAGTGGCAATCCGCAGGTTGGAGAGGTATTGCGTCGAACACGCGAGACGTGTTTAGCGGGTTATACCCACCAGGCTGTCCCTTTTGAGAGGCTGGTGGACGCATTGGAGCCGCACCGTGACTTAAGTCGGAATCCTCTATTTCAGGTTGCCATAGTGTTGCAGAACGCTCCCGTGGGAACAATGCAGCTACCCGGCGTGGAAATGACCTTGCTGCCCTCCGCCGCCACGGGGGCGAAGTTCGACCTGACTCTGGTAATCGAGGAGAGCCCGCAAGGTCTGCACGGATTCGCAGAGTACTGCACTGACCTGTTTGAGCGAGAAACAATCAGCCAGATGCTTCGGCACTACAGCCAGGTCTTGCGGGAAATGGTGCGCGATGCAAAGCAATGCGTCTCCACCTTGCCATTGCTGACGGACGCTGAGCGCCAACAGTTGTTGTTTGACTGGAACGCGACTGCGGAAGACATTGTGTCGCGGTGTATTCATGAGTTATTTGCCGAGCAAGTGGCGAGGACGCCGGAAGCGGTGGCACTGGAATACGAAAAACAGGAGATGAGTTATGCCGAGTTGAACCGGCGAGCGAACCAATTGGGGCATTACTTAAGGAAGCAAGGAGTGGGACCGGAGGTGCGGGTAGGAATCTGCCTGGAACGCAGCTTCGAGATGGTAGTGGGATTACTGGGCATTCTCAAAGCTGGCGGGGCCTATCTGCCGCTCGATCCTGGCTATCCCCCGGAGCGGCTGGCCTACGTTCTCCAGGATGGGCAAGTTGCGGTGCTGCTGACCCAGGAACGGTTTCGCTCCCAGTTTCGGAGCTATGGCGGAAACGTGGTGGCGCTGGATGAGCAGTGGGATGGAATTGCCGCGGAGAGCGACGCGAACCCGAAGAATGGTACGAGCCTGGAGAATCTCGTTTATGTGATTTACACCTCGGGTTCGACGGGACAACCGAAAGGTGCCATGAATGTGCATGGGGGGGTATGCAACCGGCTGCAATGGATGCAGCGGCAGTACGGGCTTGATGGAAGCGACCGGGTATTGCAGAAAACCTCGTTTACTTTTGATGTTTCTGTGTGGGAATTCTTCTGGCCTCTGTTGACGGGGGCGCGGCTGGTGATGGCCCGACCGGGCGGGCATCAGGACGCTGATTATGTGAGCGCCACGATTCAGAGTTCGGGCATTACGACCATACATTTTGTGCCGTCCATGCTGAGTGTCTGGCTGGAAAGCGAAGCGGTGGCAGGCTGCACCACGTTGAAACGGGTGATCTGCAGCGGGGAAGCGCTGAGCGTGGAGTTGCAGAAGAAATTCCATGGCAAGCTCAAGGCCGGGTTGCATAACCTGTATGGCCCCACGGAAGCTTCCATTGATGTGACCTTCTGGCATTGCCAGGACGATGGCAGCAGGGGCTATGTGCCCATCGGAAGGCCGATTGCGAATACCCAGGTTTACGTTTTGGATAAAGCATTCCATCCGGCGCCGGTAGGAGTGAAGGGAGAATTGTATCTGGGCGGCGCGGGGCTGGCGCGAGGTTATCTGTCGCGGCCGGACATGACGGCGGAGAAGTTCGTTCCCCATGCTTTCAGCCAGGTCGGAGGTGAGCGGCTGTACCGGACTGGAGATGAGGTGAGATGGCGTAGAGAAGGAGAGCTGGAATTTCTGGGACGCCTGGATGATCAGGTGAAGTTGCGGGGATTCCGGATCGAATTAGGCGAGATCGAGTCAGCCCTGCGGGAGCAAGCGGGTGTAACAGATGCCGTGGTGGTAGTGCGGGCGGACCACGGAAGCGACAAGAGATTGGTCGCCTATGTGGTTGCGGACGGAGCGACGACGGAGGAATTGCGAGACTTGCTCAAGCGGCGTTTGCCCGGTTATATGGTGCCCAATGCATTTGTATTCCTTCCTGTAATGCCACTTACGGTCAGCGGCAAGATCAACCGCAAGGCATTGCCGCCGGTCAAATCCACATTGGGGTCTTCTGAGCAAGCGAAACTGCCTCTGGGTGAAACTGAGCGGATCATCACTGACATTTGGAAGCAGGTTTTGAAAATTGAAAAGGTCGGGGTCGAGGATAACTTTTTTGATGTCGGTGGACACTCACTACTTATCCCTGAGGTTCGTCTGGCCCTGCAAAACGCCTTTCGCACGAACTTGCGAATCGTCGACTTGTTCCAGTACCCCACAATCCGCTCGCTGGCCGCGCGCTTAGACGTTGAACGAACCGCTCCCGAACTTGAACTGGTTCGCCCGGACGGAGCTGTCAAAACAGAACCGCCGCGAAGCGGCACAAAAGAGTTCGCGATTGTGGGGATGGTTTGCAGATTTCCCGGCGCCGGCAATATTGAAGAATTCTGGCAGAACCTTGAGGCGGGAGTTGAGTCAATTGGTGATTTTTCCGACGAAGAGTTGCGGGCTGCCGGCATTAGCGAGGAACTCCTTGCTTCTCCCGATTACATTAAACGTGGTTCCGTGGTAGCGAATACTGACCTGTTTGACGCCAGATTTTTTGACATCAGCGCCCGCGAAGCGGAGTTGATTGATCCCCAGCAGCGGATCTTCCTGGAATGCGCATGGGAAGCGCTGGAGAATGCCGGATACACAGCCAAGAGCTATCCAGGCAAGATCGCCCTTTATGCGGGTAGCGGCACGAATACCTATTTCTTGAATTTGTTGACGGACGACAACTCCCAGTACTCGAAGAATGCTGCCCCTGTTTTGTTCGCCAATGGCAATGACTTTTTGGCCACGCGCGTGTCCTACAAACTGGATTTGACCGGTCCCAGCCTCACCGTACAGACCGCATGTTCAACCTCCCTGGTAGCCGTCCACATGGCCTGCCAGGCGCTGGTAAATCATGAATGCGACATGGCCATGGCCGGCGGAATCACAATCCGCACTCCGCAGAACATAGGCGATATCTTCCAGGAAGGGGGAATTGTTTCTCCCGATGGTCACTGCCGCACGTTTGACGAGCGCGCCCAAGGCACCGTGAGGGGGAACGGCGTGGGAATTGTCGTTATCAAGAGGCTGGAAGACGCACTTCGCGACGGCGACCACATCCGGGCTGTGATCAAGGGTTCGGCAATTAATAATGATGGTGGCAACAAGGTTGGTTATACCGCGCCCAGCATCACCGGCCAATCTGAGGTGATCCGGAAGGCCCTGCAGGAATCGGGCGTGAATCCAGAGTCCATCACCTATCTGGAAGCGCACGGAACGGCAACATCACTGGGCGACCCGATTGAAGTCTCTGCCCTGACGCAGGCAT
>DATCAX010000204.1:0-4666 GCA_036512375.1 Candidatus Angelobacter sp.
CGATCGCATCGTGCTGGCATGGCTCGGATCGTACGCGTTTTTTAGCGCTATCACCATGGCTGGATTTGCATATCGCTTATGGCAGGCAAGGTCTATGCTGCACGCTTCAGTGTCCAGGGTCGCGTAAACAAGTAAAAAGGCGGCCGTGATCGTGTGGCCTTTGCCACGGATGAGAAGAGTTTGCGAATTCAGTGCGACCGGGAAAGAAGAGCGTGAGCGGCTCGAGACAGAGCTTAGTCGAAGCGTTGAACCTCCCGATCCAGCGGCGCTCATCGCCACCTTGGAACATGCCAAGTCGCTCGGCGACACTGACAGTACGATTGCGCGGCTCAAGTCTGACATCAAACGGCTTACTGCCGATGCCGCTCGTGAGCTAAGCAGTTTGCCCTTTTGGTCGGGAACCCTTGAGGAAATTGAGACATTTCCCGTACCGCTGCTGGCCATGATTGACCAGTACGCGCGCGAGTGGGATAGTCGTCACGCAACCCAAAGAGAGCTGACGATACGGCAGTCGCGAATAGCAGATAAGATTCTGGAAGCAGAAGCGGATCTTAAACGTGACGAAGTCAAGATTGGCAAGGCTGGCGAAGACGACTTGACCGAGGCACGCGCACGTCGCGACAAGTTATGGAACCTGATTCGCTCTTCGATGTTCGAAAAGACGATGACCGACTCATCATTGATGCAGTACACGCGCCCGTTCTTTTCAGCTTTGGTATGTTCCCAGCCGCGCTTCGGGAGGATCTTCTCCAGTGGCACACGATCACCGGCTCCGCACCATGCGGCCACAATCACGTCAGGATCGGCAGCAATAACCTCTGTTTCGGTCGTATGCTTTCCCGGTTGGCCCAAGAAGCGACCGCCGGCGGATTCAACCAGCTCCGCCACCCACGTCTGCGAGAGAATCAGCGGCTTGCCCCACTCTTCGCAATAGACCAGTGGCCGATCCGCGCCCATTGTCCTCTGGCACATGGCTTGAACTTCTCTTTCCATCCTTGCCACGATCACCGTGCCTCGCTGCGACGTGTTCCGATCCTCTAATCCCATTACCCGCGCGATCATCATGATGTCTTTGTAAATGTCGTCAAGACATTTGGGCGCAAGGCCCAGGAAAGGCACGCCGCTCTTGAGTATTTCCGCCACTGACTCCAGCCGGTACGGCACCGACGCAATCACCAGATCGGGCTTCGCCGCCATGATCTGGTCAGCTTTGGCTGACCAGGAGTCTTCCACAATGATGCAGCCTGTTTCCAGAACTTCAGGGCAGACATCGACGCAGTATTTGGTGCAGGCCACCAATCTATTCAGCACACCCAGGTCGCGCAGCGTCACGGTCACGCTCGGCTGAAGCGACACCACTCGCTGCGGGATGAGGTTTTCTGGCATCATTGGATTATATAAACAGACCGTCGGCAGGCGAGGCCGACTCGCGTGTCGAGCCTGAAGCATCAGGGCTGAAAATCTGTCCAGCAACGAGTTCTGGAAGCGGTTGGGAGCGAAGCGACAAAACCAATGTATTCAGACAAGGTCCTCGACCATTTCGAGCATCCACGCAACATAGGCGAACTGCCTTCGCCAGACGCGGATGTGCGGCTGGAGCATCCGGTCTGCGGCGACATCATGAGCCTGGCAGTCAAGCTTGCCAATGGTCGCATTGACCAGGTGCGGTATCGCACGCGTGGCTGCGTGGCCTCGATTGCCGCTGGTTCGTGCCTGACGGAGATGATGCAGGGAAAGTCTTTGGCCGAGGTATCCGCTCTCCAGCGAGATGACCTGTTGGAAGCTCTCGGCGGGCTGCCAAACGCCTCTGTCCACGCAACGCATCTTGCCATGGACGCGCTTGCGCAGGTGCTAAAGAAACTCAAGCAATCCTAGCCGCGCACCGATAAACCAGAAGTGCGCTTACGGTCGAGACATACCTGCCGCCCGAGCCGGTGTGATAGCTGGTCTTCAACCAGTCAATAGGATTACTCTATTGATAATAGTTTCGGCCCGTCGGCGTCTTTACAAAGATTAAAATCCTCTGCGCGGATGCCGATTGGCAGTACAATAAGTCCCCAAAAGCATGCCCTGCCCAGGGACGAGAAGGAAATGAATATGCCGCTAGCGATGCTGCTGCTGTATGTGACTACGCTGACGTCTCCGAATCCCTCCGTTGAAGGCGTAAAGATCGTGACGCGACAGATAACAGGCGGGTTTACTGACACTCGCACCGAATACCTTGCTCCCGACCGCCTGCGCAATGAATGGCAATCCCAAATGCGTGACGGCGCCGGCCCGCCCATGGCCACCATCATTCTGCGCGGCGAACGGGACCGCGTCTTCATGCTAGATCTTTCAGCGCACGAATACGTTACTTATGAGACTGATTCCCGCGGATCGACGGTCGCAATGAGGCGGCCCATGATGGATTCCGGCGGGACCTTGAAGATATGGATCGAGAACATCGATACCGGAGAACGCAAAGAACTTTTTGGACACACGGCCCGGCACATCATCACGCGCGAAAAGCGAATCGCCGGCCCTGGAGCCTGCTCCAAGCCTTCCCTGAGTGAGACTGACGGCTGGTATATTGACGGCTCCGTAATGCCGGAGTGGCGCCAGCAGAAGAAGAACAACTTCGGCGTGGTGGTGGCAGCGGAGGTTTCGGCCGGCTCCGATGACAAATGCTTCAACAAAATGGATAAGATTGAGGTTCACAGGACCGGCGTGGAAACCGGCTTCCCGGTCAAAGTCACTACCACGCTTACGACCGACGTTACCCAGCCCGATGGCAGCACGCGCTCACTCTCCTCTACCTGGGGCTCAGAAGTTGTGGAGTTGAAAGAAGGACCTCTGGAGTTGACGCTATTTGACGTGCCCAAGGATTTCACCCGAGTGGAATCCCTCAAAAGCTGGACCGTAAAGCCGCCCCGCCAGCTCACCGGATGGGAATGGTTCAAGGACAAAGTCCAGGAGATGTTCAAGTAGGCCGGCGGCTTGCCGTCTATTCGCTGAAAAATCTTTTCCGGCGGGCCGCTCTCAGCCCCAGACGCGATGCGCGGTATCCATTACCAGCCGCATCTTGGCCCACTGTTCGTCTTCGGTCAGCAGATTTCCTTCCATCGTCGACGCAAACCCGCACTGCGGGCTGAGGGCCAGCCGTTCCAGGGGCACGTAAGTTGCTGCCTGCTGGATTCTGCGCATCAAGGCATCGCCCTTCTCCAGTTGCGGCCGCTTCGTGCTCACTAATCCCAGCACCACCGTCTTGCCGGTGGGGACAAAGCGCAACGGCGCAAAGGTACCCGAGCGGTCGTCATCGTACTCCAGCAGAAAACGGTCAACGTTGATACCGCCGAAAAGCTTGTCCGCAATAAGGTCATAACCGCCTTCGGCATACCAGTGGCTGCGATTATTGCCGCGGCAAAGATGCATGCCCAGCGTCAGTCCGGGCCGGCGGACCGCGTCCAGGCAGGCGTTGTCAGCGCGAATGGATTCGTCCAGCAGATCGTTGGGTTCAACCTGCATTTCTTTGCGTATCCAGTCGCGCCATTTGGGATCGATGTAATAGCTGTAACGCGGCGCGTCAATCTGGATATAGTTCACGCCTTCGTGCGAAAGCTTCGCCAGTTCCGCCTTCATGATGTCCACGATGGCCCACAATAGCTCCGAATGGTCTTTATAAACGCCGTCCGTCACGCCGCGCCTGAAAGAGATGCCGGGAAACTGTGTAACGCTGGGTAACGTCATCTTGATGGCGCCCGGGCTGTGCTGCAAAAGAAAACTGAGCTCGTGTCCGGTAAGCCGACGAGTCTGACGCAGCTTTGCCGTTACCACGCCAGCTACTCGGCTCACGTCCGCATCTTCCTGTTTTCCGGCGTCGGTTTTGCCAGCGCCATTTCCCGAGGGCATGTCCAGTTCTGAAGTCCAGGAGCGCGGCGTGGCGCCTGCCGGGTCAAAACCTTCAACCGCGTCAGTAAAATCGCTCATGAAGTTGCGCCGGCGCGTTTCGCCGTCAGTAAAGACCTCAAAACCAAGCTCTTTTTGACGCGAAAGCACGTGCTTGATGTGCGCATCTTCCAGGGCGCGCAGGCGTTCAGGATCGGGTGTGGGCTGGCGACGCGCCTCCAGCAACTCCGCCGATCTGAGAAAACTGCCAATATGTTCTGCGCGAGATGTGATCGACATGAGGAACAGAATCAGCGCGGATTCGATCACGCTGGTGGTTGAGCTATCCTACAGGAATGGGATGAAGGTCGCTACCTCTCCGCTCGATGTTCCATAAACCGGAAAACAGAAAAGCACCACTGACTCGCGTCAGAACCCAGGCGCCCACTGTGGCCGAGACTTAGTACTCGCGGGCCCATTGTTTTCTGGCGTGGAGATGGCATCCAGCAGGCCCTAGCCGGAGGAAGCTCCCTCGTCTTAAGCGATCGTGGCGTTCGAACGGCGCGTATTCGCACGTACCTGGTTTGCGCGCCCTTTCTCCGGTCATTTACTCTAAATAGTTTGCCCAACTTCTATGGCCGATCAGATACCCAAGCTTCCCAGCAAAATCGATCCCACCTCCACCCGCTTTGAGAAGAATATGCGCGCCATGGCGGAGCTGGTGGCCGCCGTCCGTAATGAGGAAGAAAAAATCCAACTGGGCGGTGGCGAAAAGGCCATCGAATCACAACATGCCAAG
>DATCAX010000205.1:0-2349 GCA_036512375.1 Candidatus Angelobacter sp.
ATGTTGGGAACCGGATTATGGATCTGAGCTATAGCGCCGCCCGGATGCTCAATTTCCGCGATGGCGTTGAACGTGTCCGCATTGACCTGATTCAGCCGGAAAATGTGGCTTTGAACCACGGTTATAGCGCACAATAAGCGAAAAAATAATATACTAAGGAGTATGGCTATTCATTCTCCTATCGGTACGGCTTCGCCCGCCTCCTCCGGGATGCGGGAGCGCCTCATTGTCGCATTGGACGTTTCCAGCGGCGGTGAGGCGCAAAAACTTGTAGCTCGTCTTGGCGATGCTGCGGGTATTTACAAAGTTGGCCTCCAGCTTTTTACCTCGGAAGGTCCCAGCATAGTCAGGGATCTTGTGGCCTCAGGCAGGCGTGTCTTCCTCGACCTCAAACTCCATGACATTCCCACCACGGTGGCGCTGGCGGTGAAATCGGCCGCGGAACTGGGCGTTCATATGCTAACTGTTCATGCCAGCGGTGGAACTGCCATGTTGCGTGCGGCCACAGAAGCAGCGGCAGGACGTGTAAATATTCTGGCCGTGACTGTCCTGACCAGTCTGAATGACGAAGACATGCAGGAAATCGGAATCTTAGGACGCGTTTCCGACCAGGTCTTGAGGATGGCGGCATTGGCGCAGAGCGTGGGTTGCCAGGGAATTGTTACTTCGCCACGCGAATCCCTGATGGTCAGAAAATCTCTGGGAGAAGGCTTTGCCATCGTCACGCCTGGCATTCGTCCGGCTGGAGCCGAAGCCAACGATCAGCAGCGGACTGCTACACCGGAACAGGCAATCAGCAACGGCGCCAGCCACATCGTGGTTGGTCGCCCGATCACGCACGCTCAAGACCCAGCCGCAGCTGTGGGGGAGATTGTTTCCGAGATGGAGCAGGCAAGAAATAGCAGGTGACTGCGTTCTACCATTAGCTCTACAATTGCCACAAGTGAGGTACTCACAAATGCGTGGACTTGTTTTGTTCCTGGTTTCTTCGGTCATGGCTGTTTCAGCGCAGACAAATGTAGCCAGCGATACAGCCGCCAGCGAACCAGCCCTCAAGCAGATCACCATCCCCGCCGGCACGCAGGTATTACTTCATCTGAAGAGTCCCATTGATACAAAGAGCGCCAAGGTTGGCGACGGCGTTTACTGCCAGACCAGTTTTCCCGTCACCCAGGATAACGTAGCTGTTATTCCTGCTGGCACGTATGTAAAAGGCCAGATCGCCGAAGTGAAGCGTGCAGGCCGGGTGAAGGGAAGAGCTGAAATTCTGTTCCATTTCAATACACTCATTTTTCCGAACGGCTATACCATCGATTTGCCCGGAGCGCTGGAAAACGCTCCCGGCTCGCAAAACAGTACCGTTGCTGATAAAGAAGGGACCGTGAAGGCCAACGGTCAAAAGGGTAAGGACGCAGGTACAGTTGCAAAAGCAGGCGCCACTGGCGGCGTTGTGGGAGCGGTCGCTACCGGCACTGGCAAGGGCGCAGGGATTGGCGGGCTCGCTGGCGCAGCTGTCGGGCTGGGCCAGGTGCTGTTTACCCGCGGGCAGGATGTTCGCATTGACCAGGGAACCGCCTTGGAAATGGTTCTACAACGTCCGCTCACGGTGGACGTAGTGAATGCTGATCCGGCCCAGGCAGAGAACTCCGTCAGGCCTCGCTCTACCAACCGAAGGCTTCCGATTCCGCCATCGCAAGCCGAGCCGAAGTAAAAAGCGGGCGATTTAGTTTCTCGGAGACCAACTCTGTTCCGAATAGGCTTTAGCAATCCAAGTCGGAGCCCGGCCTAGGTCAGCGTGCGATCAATGGCGGGCAACTTTCCGCGAAGACAATCTATCGAGAAGCTCCAAACTCCGCTCTGGTTCTATCGATGAATCGTGTAATGGAAGATTGTTCGCCCTTAGCCTTTCCCTTCCAAATTCGGTAGTCATCTATTTCCTTCCCTATGTATTTTGGGAGCCGTTGATCCTGCTCCTAACATAAACCACTTTTTAATCAGCTACTTACAAATCTCCCGGAAATGGAACTTGGCTTGCACAAAACAAATCAAGCTTACAGAGTCGATAATTTTAGAGACCATTCAATAGAAATCACCACTCACTTTAAGATTATCGAACAAAAGCGTTTCTTCACTGCGTATAGCATTGCCGTTTCCTTAGGAGGGAGATGAGATGTTAAAGAAGGTAGCCTTTTCGCCGTTGATCCTGCCGCTGCTCATTCTGGTGTTCGCCGCGACCGCATTTGCCCAAACTACAGCCAGCATTCAAGGAACAGTATCCGATCAAAGCGGTGCCGCAGTGGTAGGCGCCAAGGTGACGGTGAAAAATACAGCCCTGGGAATTGAGCGCAA
>DATCAX010000206.1:0-2524 GCA_036512375.1 Candidatus Angelobacter sp.
AGCGCAGGCTCGTTTGTCGGCCCCACGGTGCTCGACGGCCTGCCCGCAACCAGCCCCTTGATGGAAACAGAGATCTTCGGGCCGGTGCTTTCGGTGGTGCATGCTAATTCTGTCGATGAAGCCATCCAGATGATCGAGCGCTCCGCATATGGCAACGCCAGTTCCATCTTCACATCGTCGGGAGCAGCGGCGCGCAAGTTTCGCAACGTCGTATCCACCGGCAACGTGGGAGTGAACATCGGCGTACCCGCGCCTATGGCGTATTTCCCGTTCTCAGGCTGGAAGGGAAGTTTCTTTGGCGTGATGCATGCCCAGGGCCGCGACGCTGTCGAGTTCTATACGGATAAGAAAGTCATTGTGGAGCGGTGGCCGCGTGAATGGTCGCGTAAATTCTAATGACCACTGCAAGGGGCGCTGAGAGCGCCCCTTGCCTGTCCTGCTCCTCATTCGCATTAATGCGGTAACGCCAGCAATTCGGCATCCAGCAGCGCTTCTGTCAGGCGATCAAGCGCTTGCGGAAACTTGTAGCAGATGGCACGTACACTCATGCCCAGCAAAGAGGCCGCTTCGACCTGGGTGTACTCCTGCAAAACGATCCGGCTCACCATCTGGCGATCAAGCGACGACAAACGCTTCAAGCAGGTCTCCATGTCCAGCACAAAGATGACCGCATCTTCAAAGGTGCGGACCGGCCTGCTTGAAACCCAGCCCCTGCCCACCGAATCGCCAAGGATTGAAGGCGCCCGACCCACCTGCATCGAAGCGTAGAGGTAGCGCCGCAACATACTCTCGGTGTGCTTCCTGTAGAACGTCACAACCGGTTCCGATTGAGTTTTCACTGAAGCCGGTCTAGCCTGTTGCAGAACGCCAACTCTTGCTGGCCCTTTCTTCTTGGAATCAGGCCATACGGCCTGGGTGCTGCTTGCTCCCCAAACGATCGGTAACTGGAGGGCTGCGCTCATCTGACACCCCCCACTGCTTCAGCCATCGCCCAGACGCTTATGAGCGGCTTGCGCACCGGGCGCCCGCGCCGCTTTCTGCTCTCCGGCGTTGGAAAGTCCCTCAGTTTTATCTCGCATCGACTGCAATACACCCTCCCGTGGGTCTGATTCCGGTACCAAAGACAACCGCAACCTTCGCAAATTTTCAATTGCACGCACAACTCCATGACGAATTCTCCGTATGCTTTCTTCTTCCGGCAATTTTGCTTTAACATCGTTTGCCGGGGTGAAGGGAACCAGACACGGCTCCTCAGGATTCTCGTGCCCTGATGGAGATTTCCGACTGTCTTCCCTCGTTATTTGTCATGCTCATTCGTACGCAGATTCTGAAATCTCACACACGCCCGCCCTCGCGCTCTTGCGAGCGTTCAGAGTGGGAAGTGGAGCCGGGGACAGCGAAGATCCGCCGGCAACCTCTCAAGTGCGGCTAACAGAAGCAGGAAATACGTCCCGTCCGACTGTGCGCAAATGGAAGGTTTCCAATAGAGATTCCCACAAACCTGTGTGCGTTAAGTAAAGCAAATCTAGGCATCCGTATCTTGTGCGTCAATGGATTACTCACGTTTCGCAGCGATATCTTTCCATTGACAGCACAGACAACGGAGAATAAAGGGAAATCTACGTCAATGGCTTTGCTGTATGAAAAGGGGAAGCCTCCGTTTCCATTGCTGGCGGCAGATTTTCCACAGATGAATTTTACTCAGATGCACGAGCGTCTCCGCCTGGAACTGCTGCGCAGGATACAGCGGGGCACGTTAAGCGTCTCTCTCCTGGCCCGTCAGACTGGCTTCGGTCAGGCCCATCTCTCCAATTTCCTGCATAGCCGCCGGCAACTTTCACTTGATGCAATGGATCGAATTCTCATGGCGCAGCACATGGCGGCCATCGACCTTTTGCCTGGCAGCTACCGAAGTCTCGAGTCGCCCGACTACCACGAGAACAGCAGCGTCCCACTGGTGTCCCACTCCGCGGCGCTCTTCGAACCGCATATTCGACACAGCGCAGTGCAGGCCATGCTGCATTTGCCGGCAGGGCTGCTGCAGTCCACGCGCGCCCGAGCCTCCCAGCCGCGGCGCTCCTGGCAGCGTTACGTTGCCGTCAGCATTTCCATGGAAGACGCTGCCGCAATGGATCCCCTGGTGCTTCCAAATGCCATCGTTCTGCTAGACCGGCACTACATTTCCCTCGCGCCCTACCGCTCCAACCGCCCCAACATTTACGCGGTCCGGCATAACGCTCATTTGCGATTGCGCTATGTTGAGTTCATCCTCAACCGAATGGTTTTGCGCCCTCAAAATCTTTCATACCCCGTTGAGTTGGTCGAGCCGGGCCTAAACGAGTCCCCCAGCGATTTGATTGTAGGGCGGGCAGTTCTCATCTTGAACGAGCTTTAGTGCCATCGCACAAATCAGATCCCAAGATCCTGGTGATCAAAGGCGGATTGGCGCACGCAGATCGGTGGAGTCCAGGTCATTCACCAGATCAAGGGCATCGCCTAAGCCAGGCGAGACCATCCCGAGAAC
>DATCAX010000207.1:0-3884 GCA_036512375.1 Candidatus Angelobacter sp.
GTCTCCTGCGCCGATCTTTTTAATCAGGGCATCAAAAACTCTGAGGTCTTGGTAATCCGTGGGTCCGGGCACATGCCTCTGGTGGAAAATGCGCGTGCGTGCGCTACCGCCTGGCTGGCTTTTGTGCAGAAGTCGAGAAGAACCCGCGGCGCCTCGGCCTGAATGAGGCGCGTTGGAAAGAAGTAGTAAAATCTAGCTGGCGAGGCCGTTACCGTGCCGTGTCAGCCACAGCAAGGGCTCCGCGAATCTTGAGGCGGCCATGCTCTCCGACGAATGGGAGCGAAGCGACAGAAGATATGTTTGAGAGACTGAATCAAATCGAAGCCAAGTACGATGAACTCACCAAGGCCCTATCTTCGCCTGAGATCATGAACGATTCGTCGCGCTACCAGAAGACTGCCAAGGCGCACAGTGAAGTCGCGGAGATCGTGGAGAAGTACCGCGAGTTCAAAGACCTGACGCGCGGGATCGAAGAAAGCAAAGCCATGGTGGCCGAGGAGTCGGATGTTGAGCTGCGCACGTATGCCCAGGAAGAACTCGCGCGGCTGGGCGAACGGCTCACCCAGGTTGAGAGCGATCTGAAAGTCCTTCTTGTGCCCAAAGATCCGAACGACGACAAAAACGTTGTGCTGGAAATTCGCGCCGGCACCGGTGGCGACGAAGCCACGCTCTTTGCCGCGGAAATGTTCCGCATGTACAGCCGCTACGCTGAAGGGCAGCGCTGGAAAGTGGAAGTGCTTTCGACCTCTGAATCCGGCGTGGGCGGGCTCAAAGAAGTCATCGCCATCATTGAAGGCAAAGGCGTTTATTCGCGCATGAAGTATGAAAGCGGCGTGCATCGCGTGCAACGCGTCCCGGCAACGGAACAGCAAGGCCGCGTGCATACGTCTGCAGTCACGGTAGCCGTGCTGCCGGAAGCCGAAGACGTGGACATCAAAATTGAAGCCAAGGACCTGCGCATCGATACGTTTTGTTCGTCGGGCCCGGGCGGACAGTCCGTCAACACAACTTATTCCGCCGTGCGCATCACCCATTTGCCGACCAATACCGTTGTCAGTTGCCAGGACGAGAAGTCGCAGATCAAGAACCGTGAAAAAGGCATGCGCGTGCTGCGTGCCCGTCTCTATGAGCAGGAAATGGACAGGCAACAGCAGGCTCTGGCCAAGGAACGCAAAGCGCAGGTCGGCAGCGGCGACCGCAGCGAGAAGATTCGCACTTACAATTTTCCGCAGAACCGCATGACCGACCATCGCATCGGACTGACATTACACCAGCTTTCTGACGTAATGGATGGCAAGCTCCAGCCCGTTCTCGATGCGCTGACCACACACTATCAGGCGGAAAAACTGAAGAATGAATCCGCTGGCGCGGTGGCTTAGGGGGCAGCGTGGCCGTGCCTATGGGACGACGCCACGTGAGCTTTCCCGCCACAATGCGAAAGGCGTAAACAGGCAAAGGCGTTTACAATCCTAGCCTGTCTTATGCATCTCAAACAGGCAGTCGATTTCGCGCATCAGTTGTTCGTCGAGAATGACGTGCCTTCTCCGCGCCTGAACGCTGAACTGCTGCTGTTGTTTGTCCTCAACCGCGAACGCGCGTATTTCTACGCCCATCCTGAGCGCGAGCTTACTGCGGACGAGCAATCCCGTTACGATGAAGTTATTCGCGAGCGGGCCCGCGGCTGCCCCACCCAATACATCACCGGACATCAGGAATTCTGGGGGCTGGATTTGCTGGTCTCGCCCGCCGTGCTGATCCCTCGACCAGAAACCGAGCACGTTGTTGAAACCGTGCTTGAACTGGTGAAGGACTATTCCTTCGATGGTCCGGGACGCCTGAAGCTGCTCGATGTCGGCACGGGTTCGGGCTGCATCGCGCTGGCCCTGGCCAGCGAACTGCCTCACGCCGACATCCACGCCTGCGATATTTCCGAAGAAGCGCTGGAGATGGCACGGACAAATGCCGCGCGGCTCGCGTTAGGCGAGAAGGTGCTCTTCCGCAAGTCGGACCTGCTTTCGATCTACGCCGGAGAACAATTTGACTTCGTGATTTCCAATCCCCCTTACGTTGGCGAAGCCGACGCCGACAAGGTTCAGAAGCAGGTCCGGGAATTTGAACCGAAGATTGCTGTTTTCTCTGGCCATGAAGGAATGGACATCTACCGCAGGTTGATTCCCCAGGCCCACGACGCCCTGCGTCCGCGCGGCTGGATCGTCACCGAGATTGGCTATTCAGAGGAAGAAAACGTGCGGAATCTACTGGCTGGCTGGTCGGACATTCAGGTTACGGCAGACCTGCAGGGCATTCCGCGGGTAGTGGCCGCGAGGAACCTCAGGTAAACAGATTATTTGCTGATCGAGCCGTGGGCCGCCATTCTCGCTGCTATAGGGTTCCCTCGCTGCGCTCGGGATGTTAGAAAAAGTCCCATTTGCTACACTAATCAGTTTTCAATTCACCTTGGAGGTGAAGTTTGGCTGAAAGAAGCTCTGCTGTGCCCGGAGGTCTGGGCCGCACGTTGCGCCGCGACGCATGGTGGATGGAAAACATTCCCGTCATCATTCTCTTAGGCGGATTTGGCTTGTACGCCACGTTGAGGGCCTTTGAAGGAAAATTCTATGAGGCAGGGCCTTATCTCTCTCCGTTTTACTCGCCATTAATTGACGCTTCGCACCATTGGTGGCATTATTCGCCAGCCCTCCTGATCCTCGCATTCCCGCTCGGCTTCCGCATGACCTGTTACTACTATCGCAAGGCTTATTACCGAGCGTTCTTCCTGGACCCGCCGGGCTGCGCCGTGGGTGAACCGGCAAACCGCAACTATCGCGGCGAGACCCGGTTCCCCTTCATCCTGCAAAACCTCCATCGCTATTTTCTCTATGGCGCGATCGTCTTCCTGGGCTTTCTCTGGTATGACGCGATTCGCGCCTTCTGGTTTCCGGGTTGGGGTTTCTATCCTAAGCCGCACTTTGGTATCGGAGTGGGCTCGCTGGTTCTGTTGGTGAACATCATCCTGCTCACGCTTTATCTGCTCTCCTGCCACTCGCTGCGGCACCTGATCGGCGGCAAGATGGATTGCTTCTCCTGCACCACGTTTAACCTGAAGCGCCACGGTGCGTGGAAGAAAGCCAGCTTCCTGAATGAACGCCACATGCTGTTTGCCTGGTGCAGTTTGATCTCAGTTGGATTTGCCGATTTCTATGTCCGCATGGTGGCTAGCGGCATGATCAAGGACTTTAGAATATTGTGACGAATCAGACAAAATACGAAACCCACGAACACGATATTCTGATCATTGGCGCTGGTGGAGCGGGCCTGCGTGCGGCGATTGAAGGACTGTCCGCCGGCGCGCGCGTTGCCGTGGTCTCCAAGTCACTGCTGGGAAAAGCCCACACCGTGATGGCGGAAGGCGGCATCGCCGCCGCCATGGCCAACGTGGACAAGGCTGATAGCTGGCGGACGCACTTCCGTGACACCATGCGCGGCGGTAAGCTCCTTAACAACTGGCGCATGGCCCAGCTTCACGCCCAGGAAGCGCCCGAGCGCGTGCGCGAACTGGAACAATGGGGCGCGCTTTTTGATCGCACGTCCGACGGCGACATTCTGCAGAGAGCCTTCGGCGGCCATACCTTCAAGCGCCTTTGCCACGTGGGCGACCGCACCGGCCTGGAAATGATCCGCACTTTGCAAGACCGCGGCGTCCAGATGGGCTTTGATGTCTTCATGGAATGCACCATCATCCGCCTGCTCACCGACGGCAAGCGCGTCGTGGGAGCATTTGGTTACTGGCGCGAGCAGGGCCGCTTCGTCATCCTTAAAGCTAAAGCTGTCGTGATGGCTACTGGCGGCATCGGCAAGGCATGGCGCGTTACCTCGAACTCATGGGA
>DATCAX010000208.1:0-9286 GCA_036512375.1 Candidatus Angelobacter sp.
AAACGCGCATCGAAGATGCGATATTCAATGCCGTTAAGGTTCGAAGCGAGGTCGCGCACGGGCAAGACGTTGTAACGGATAAAAGCTACAGAGCCGACGGGCGCATCGTTGCGCAACTCGACCCGTCCGTTGATGTATTTCACCAGATTCGTGCTGTTGGGATCCACCGTTCCGGTTGAACCGACCCAGTCCTGAGCGTGTGCCACCGGCGAACTGAAGGCCAGACCCACCATGACAGCCAATCCGAGACAAAACTTTCGTAAATAAGAAGCAGGCATTTCCTATACCTCAATTTTTTGGGGATTTTCTGGCCATAAGGGGGACCGGGTATGGAACAGATTGACTGATAACAACGCACGTCGTATGCAGTACAGGGCAGAGAGAGCTGCTGGAGCACTGAGCAGGAATGTACTCACGTTGAGCAGAGACATAGCTTTCTCGAGCAATTTCAAGAATCTGGCAAATTGACGCTCGACGGATGCCCTTTGCTGGCAATTTATAGTCGTCTAGGCACCATCCGGACGATGATCCACATCCAAGTTCCCGAGTGATCTGCTTCTCTTATGGGGCATGGCCGGCCTTAATGACGGAACGTTGTATCTGTATTCACGCACACTTCTACCAGCCGCCACGTGAAAATCCCTGGCTGGAGGCGGTCGAACGTCAGGAATCCGCCTATCCTTATCATGACTGGAATGAGCGCATCACGGCTGAGTGCTACGCCCCCAATGGCGCTTCCCGCATCCTTGATGACTGTGGGTACATCCGGCAGATCGTAAACAATTACTCCCGCATCAGCTCCAACTTTGGCCCCACCCTGCTTTCCTGGATGGAAGACAACTCTCCGGAGACATACGAATCGATTCTTGCATCAGAGCAGGAAAGCCAGAAAAGGTTCTCCGGGCACGGTTCAGCGCTGGCGCAAGCTTACAACCACATCATCATGCCGCTGGCCAACGGGCGCGACAAGGTTACCCAGACAATCTGGGGCATCCGCGATTTTGAGCACCGCTTTGAACGGACACCGGAAGGCATGTGGCTGGCGGAAGCCGCGGTTGACGTGGAGACGCTGGAAACGCTGGCCGAGCGGGGCATTCAATTTACCATCCTGGCGCCGCACCAGGCAGGCAGGGTTCGCAAGATCGGCGGGCGCGGCTGGAAAGACGTAAGCGGCGCAAGAATTGATCCCACACGCGCCTATCTGGCAAAGCTCCCGTCGGGCAGGAAAATCAACCTTTTCTTTTATGATGGACCAATTTCCCGCGCCGTGGCCTTCGAACAGCTCCTGAATAGTGGTGAGGAGTTTGCCAGCCGGCTGAAGAGCGGCTTCTCTGACCGTCGGGACTGGCCGCAGCTGATGCACATAGCCACGGACGGTGAAACGTATGGCCATCACCATCGCCATGGCGATATGGCGCTGGCATACGCGCTGGATCGAATTGAAGCTGATCCTTCCATGCGGCTTACTAACTACGGCGAGTTCCTGGAAAAATTTCCGCCTACGCACGAAGTGCAGATCATCGAGGACACGTCATGGAGTTGCGCCCATGGCGTGGAACGCTGGCGCAGCGATTGCGGCTGCAATTCCGGACGCGCCGGCTGGAACCAGCAATGGCGCGGGCCGCTACGTTCCGCCCTGGACTACCTGCGCGATTGCGCTGCCGGCCTGTTTGAGAGCAAAGCAGGCGAACTTCTGCACGATCCCTGGGCGGCGCGCAATGACTATATAGATGTGGTGCTTGACCGCTCACCGGATGCGCTCTGGCTGTTTTTTGAAAAGCATTCCCGCCAGCAACTGAAGCCCGCGGAAACCGTGGACGCCCTGAAGCTTCTGGAAATGCAGCGCCACGCAATGCTGATGTACACCAGCTGCGGCTGGTTCTTCGATGAGCTGAGCGGGATTGAAACAGTCCAGGTAATGCAGTACGCGGCGCGCGTGATCCAGTTGGCGCGTGAGACCGGCAATGTGGATGCCGAGCCGGAATTTCTGCGGCGGCTGGCCCTGGCCAAGAGCAATCTGCCTGAGCTGGGCGATGGCGCTGCTATCTACAACCGCTGGGTTGCGCCAGCGTTCGTCGATTTATGCAAAGTGGGCGCGCATTTTGCCATCAGCTCAATGTTTGATGGTGACCACATCGTCCCACAGTACTGTTATTCGGTGAAGGGGCTGGATTATCGCCACGCCGAAGCCGGAACGGCCAGGCTGGCACTGGGAATTTCCCGGGTGACATCGCGCATAACGCGCGAATCGCGCGACCTGGGTTTTGCCGCTGTCTATCTGGGAGACCAGGTGCTCCACGCCGGCGTGCGTGAAATCAATGAGGGTGAAGATTACGACATGCTGGTGGCCGAGAGCATGGCGGCTTTTTCCACTGGTGATTTTGGCGAACTTTTGCATCTTTTGGACGATCAGTTTGACGGAATGCCGTATTCGTTTCAGGCGTTGTTCAAAGACGAGCAAAAGAGGATACTGGACATCGTTCTTTCCCGCACGCTGCAGGATGCGAAAACCAGTTATCACACGATTTATGAAAAGCACGGCTCGCTCCTGCGCTTCCTGAAAGAAATGGGCCAGCCGGTGCCGGATGTTTTGCGCTTCACCGCGGAGTTTGTCCTCAACAGCGATCTTAAACACACCCTTGAAACCGATCCGGTGGATTTTGTCCGGATTGCCATGCTCATGGAAATGGTCAAGCGCGAAGGCGTGAAGGTAGATGAAGCCGGAGTTCGGTTTGCCGCCGGCAACAGCCTTACTCGAGCGTTGCGGCGTCTGCAACAGAAACCGCACGACAGCGAAACACTGGAACGCGCCAACGTGCTCACCAGCCTTTATCCCATGATGCCGTTTTCCGTGGATTGCTGGCATGCGCAGAACATTTATTACTCCATCCTGGATAAAGTTTTTCCTGAGATCGCGCGCAGGGACGATCCCGCGTCACGGCAGTGGCAGGAGCGCTTTCTTACGCTGGGAGAAAAACTTGGGATCAGCGTTCCCGCGCTTGCGCCGGAAACTGAATTTGAGATTGCAAGCTAAAGACCCGAGATAGGACACCATGAAAAATCGTACGAAGCTCATCATTGGCGGTGCCGCCGCAGGGACGCTAATGGCTGGCGCGGCAGCGAGCATAGGCGCAGTACTGGCGGCGAAGCACGGACTGAGGATGTTCCGCGAGCATCGCCTGCGCGAATTACGCGGGCAAACCGTGCTGATTACCGGGGGATCACGCGGACTTGGGCTGGCGCTGGCGGAAGAGTTTGCACAGTTTGGCGCGAAGATTGCAATCTGCGCCCGCGATGAGCAGGAACTGGCACGCGCCCGGCAGCAATTGGAAGACCTAGGCGCTGTCGTCTGCGCAATTCCGTGTAACGTCAGCAAGCCGGAGGAAGTTGATAACCTGATCAGCTCCGTAAACCGGCACATGGGAAAGATTGATGTGCTGGTCAACAATGCTGGCGTGATTTCTGTGGGACCAATACTTTCGCAAGAGTTAAAAGATTTTCAGGAAGCGATGGATGTGATGTTCTGGGGAACGGTCCATCCCACGCTGGCGGTGCTACCGCAGATGCTGGCGCGCGGGACGGGCAAGATCGTGAATATCGCTTCCATCGGCGGCAAGGTGAGCGTGCCGCACCTTATTCCTTACGGCTGCGCGAAGTTCGCGACTGTCGGCTTTTCCGAAGGTCTGCATGTCGAGCTAAAGCGCTTTGGTATTCATGTTATGACGGTGATTCCGGGGCTTATGCGCACCGGGTCACACCTGAACGCGCAATTTAAAGGCAACCACGAAGCTGAGTTTGGCTGGTTTGCCGTGAGCGGAACGAATCCGCTGGCTTCTATTTCGGCGAAGCGCGCGGCGGAAAAGATTGTGAATGCGACCTGCGCAAACCGGACGGAGCTGGTGATCAGCTGGCAGGCGAAACTGCTGGCGGGACTCCATGGCGTGGCGCCGGGCCTGACGCAGGATGTGTTAGCGCGAGTGAATCGACTATTGCCGGACGCCGCCGGAACTACAGACAAGAAAGCCGGACGCGAAAGCCAGTCGGCGGTGACGCGCTCACCCTTGACTGCGCTGGGCAAGCGTGCAGCGCGACGCTACAACCAGGTGGAGAAGCCAGCTTAAGTGTTGACGCTGCTGGCTGCGAGACCACCGCGGCGTGCAGCGCATCAGCCAGCGCTCATCCATCAGCTTTTTCCGAAGTCCCGAGCGCCGCGAGGGAACCTACATCCACGAGATTTCCTGGGCTAAAGCAGTAGCTGGAAATTTCTGTTGGCAATAGGGCTCCCTCACCCGCTCGGTAACTGTTCGGAACAATGGGCAGACTCCAGCAGCGGGTTCGGGATTTCAGAAATAGCCATCTGCAAAACCTCAGTAATGTGCAGGGCTTTTCGTCCGGTGAGACCTTCAATCTGCTGGTAGCAGCTGAAGCCGTCGGTGATGATGAGCGTGTCAGCGGCAGCAGCACGCACGGCGGGCAACAAGACGCGCTCGCCAATCTTGACTGACACGTCATATTTCTCCGCCTCAAAGCCAAAAGATCCCGCCATGCCACAGCAGCCGGAATCGAGGACGTGGAAATCAAGGCCGGTACGCTTGAGCAATTCTGACTCAGAATCAAATTTGAGAACTGATTTGTGATGGCAATGAGCATGCACGATCGCCTTGCGCTTGAGCTGCGGCGGACGATAGTCGGCTTGGTGGACCAGAAATTCGCTGAGCAGATAGGTCTGGCTTTTGAGTTTATGGGCTTCAATATTTTTTCCCAATAGGTTCGTCATCTCATCGCGAAAGACAGAGACACAGCTTGGTTCCAGGCCGATAATCGGCGTGCCGGCTTCGATATCAGGACGCAAGACGGCCAGTGTCTGTTGCAGCGTGGCTTTGGCCTGGTCCAGCATGCCGAAGTCATATAAAGGACGTCCGCAACACAGTGCCTGCTGCGGGATTCTTACCTGATATCCCGCATGCTCAAGTACCTCAACTGCAGCTTTGGCGATGTCCGGATGGAAGTTATTGCTGAATGTGTCGGGCCAGAGAATGACCTGCGGTCGGCCTTGATTTTTTACTTTGCGCTGGCGAAACCATGCGGTAAACGTCTCTGCGGCAAATGCCGGCATGTTGCGCTTCTGCGAGATACCACCCAACAACTTCACCAGCTGCGATGTTCCAGGGGCACGGCCAAGAAAATTCACCAGCCACGGCGCAATGCGGGCCATGCCGGCCCAGCGCTGAATCAACCCCATCGAATAGGCGGCGCGGGGGCGGGAACGCCCTTCATAGTAGTGGGCCAGAAATTCCGCTTTGTAGGTGGCCATGTCTACGTTGATGGGGCACTCGCTTTTGCAAGCTTTGCAGGCCAGGCAGAGGTCAAGAGCTTCTTTCAGATATTCATTTTTCCAGCCGTCCTTGAGAGTCTCGCCGCGCAGCATTTCAAACAGCAATCGCGCGCGGCCGCGGGTGGAATGCTTCTCCTCGCGCGTGGCCATGTAACTGGGACACATGGTGCCGCCATCATCTTTGCGGCACTTGCTTACGCCAACGCAGCGCAGCGTGGTCTCAGGAAAATGCCCGTGGTCTTCGGGAAACGAGAAATAGGTTTTGACGGGGGCAGGCCGGTAGGTGGCGCCGAGGCGCAGATTCTGGTCGAGCGGATTGGCGTCAATCTTCTTGCCCGGATTCATCTTCCAGCCGGGGTCCCATATACGCTTGAATTCGCGAAAGGCTTCCATCAACTCCGGGCCGAACATCCGAACCAGGAGCTCGCCGCGCGCCTGGCCATCGCCATGCTCGCCGGAAAGCGAGCCGCCGAGCGCCACAACCATGTCCGCAGCTTCTTCAACGAAGGCACGGAAATCCTTGATGCCTTTTTCTGTGACCAGATCAAAATCGATCCGCATGTGCACGCAGGCATCGCCGAAGTGGCCGTAAAGAGCGCAGTGGTAGCCGTATTTGGCCAGAAGGCGATGCAGTGCGCGCAGATAACGCCCAAGTTTTTCCGGCGAAACCGCAGCATCTTCCCATCCTTCCCACGCTTCGGGCTCGCCCGGCACCTGCGAGGTTGCGCCGAGCCCAGATTCGCGGGCCTTCCATACGAGGAGTGTTTCCTGCTCGTCGATGAAGAGCTTCATGTTGGGCGGATCGGGCTGGCGGCTCAGCTGCTCCATTAAGGCGCGCGCTTTGGCGTTGGACTCTTCTTTGGTCTCGCCGCCGAACTCGCATAGCAGCCAGCCTTTGCCTTCCGGCAACATGGCAATGCTTTTGGGATGAAGGCCCTTCTTGTTCATGTTCTGAATCAGAACGTCATCCATGCCTTCAAGACCGATCGGCTTCGACTTGCAGACTTCCGGGACGTTATCCGCAGCAGCGTAAACGTCTTTATAGCCAAGCACAACCGTCGTGCGCTTCTTGGGCCAGTCGACGAGCCGGACCTTGGCGGCGAGCGTAATGACGCACGTGCCTTCCGCCCCAACGAGAGACTTGGCTACGTTGAAGCCATGCTGAGGAAGGAGTTCATCCAGGCTGTAGCCAGAGACACGGCGAGGAATGTTGGGATAGCGACTGCGAATGAGATCAGCGTATTGATCGCGCAACGCGCGCAGGCGGGAATAAATTTCTCCGCGACGGCCGCCGGCACGAACGATCTGCTCGAACTCTGCGTCAGAGGTGGGACCGACGCGCATGCGCTCGCCGTCATAGGTGAGGATGTCGAGTTCCATCACGTTGTCCACGGTGCGTCCAGCCATGATGGAGTGCACGCCGCAGGAATTGTTGCCGATCATTCCGCCCAGATTGCAGTATTCATGCGTGGAGGGATCGGGACCAAAAGTGAGATTAAATTCGTTGGCGCGGTTGCGCAGCTTATCCAGCACAACGCCGGGTTGCACCCAGGCATATTTCTCACTGGGATTGATTTCAATGATCTGGTTGAGATACTTGGAGAAATCAACAATCACGGCGACGTTGCAGGACTGTCCAGAAAGGCTGGTGCCGCCACCACGCGGGAGCAGCGGTGCGTTATGCTTGCGGGCCAACGCCACGGTCTGAATTACATCTTCGATGGTTTTAGGAATGACGATGCCGATAGGCACCTGGCGGTAATTCGAACCGTCGACGGCGTAAAGGGCGCGAGTGCCGTCGTCAAAACGGACTTCGCCGCTGATGGTGGCGCGCAGCTCGGCGGCAAGGTATTCGGCGAGTTCTTTGGCGCCTGATCCGTTCCAGCTAGCCACAGGATTCTCCATGAGATTTTCGGTACCGTTAAAAGCGATCACGGAATCAGATTCTATTTGATCCTCTGTCGTCTTGCTGTTTGGTTCTTTAGTTTTTGCGCCTGACTACTTTGCCCTTTTACTTCGCATCGGCTCAAAGCTGGGTTCAAAGTAGGAGTACACCATTAGCCAATAACAGGGGCGAACCCAGTGCCGGATTCGTCTTTTGCCTTTATTCTGCGGTATATTACAGGCACACCCCTTCGAAAAAATTGCTGTATCTCGCCGTCATCTGAGATCTTTTCTGCTGCCGAAAGGACAAGCCGATGCAAGCACTTAAGAGCTTCCTCAACCGACTTTTCGCGTCGGTGCATTTGACAAAGACTACTGCTTTTTGGGTTTTTCTGGTACTGCCCGCTTCGTTGTGGTGGTGGTGGCGCGTAGCGATGGGGAACAACCTTCGCTGCATTTTGCTCATCGCTGTTGCGCTGGCCGCATTCATGATCGGGTGTTTGATTGGTTTTCTTTTTTCCAGCTACGGCGAAGAACTCAGCACGATCGGCAAGATCCGCGATTGGCTGATTGGAGGACTATCGGGATTGACCGTGGCAGAGGCCATCCACCAAGGGGGCTTTGTCAAAACAATTCTGTTGAAGTTCGCTATTAACCAGAGCGACATGGAATTCAGCCTCGTCATTAGCATGGCAGTCGTCTATTTTTCACTCGGATTCCTGTTCATGTTTTTCCAGAGGGAACTCATCCTTAATGTTGTGTTGGCGAAGAGCCGGGCCGCGCGAGGACAGTTGGACGGAACAAAGCAAACCGGGTTGGCTATTCAAAAACTCTTGGCCCAACTTTCTCCCAGCGTACTATCCGGCACAACCGACATTAGTGAGACCAAAGTCAGCAAGAAAGAACTTGACGATCTGAAAACCGCCCTCTATTCCGAGGACGTAACCACATTTCTAAAGCAGGCGGACGAAGCGTTGAGATGCGGCATGGTTCTGGACTGGGATGCAGTCTCGAAAGTTGCCAATGTGCACTATTATCGCAGTTACTTCGAAACGGAAGAGCAGAAGCCCCTCCAGGTCAAGAGAGCACTAGACTGGATCCGGCGGGCGTTGGCAATCAATCCTCTTAACGCAGATCTGACGATGAAGTACGCCGACATGCTAGGCTTTGACAATCAGGTGGATGCGGCAGTAGCTGTGCTCGAAACCCTCTCGGTCAGACCAGAATCGCCAGCGGTGGTCAAACAATGGCTGGGATACTATTTGCGCTCGAACCCGGCACGCCTAGACGATTCGATTAAGTATTCGAAACAATTCCTTTCGATGTTCCCGAACAACGACGCAGCCCTCGCTGTCCTAGCTTATGCATATGGCGTCAAATATTCATTGGAGCTGAGAACGTTAGGTAAGACTTCCGAGCCCGCATCTCAAAATCGCGCCTCGGCCCTTCACTATCTGGAAGCGGTTCTCCGGCTTGATCCTGAATTTAAGAGCACCGTTGCAGATAAATGGGTCAAGGAACGTAGGGGATTTGAGTGTTTGGCCGACGATCCTGATTTTAAGAAGTTCGTGAGTTAGGATCACAGAGATACGCAACGGGCTAGTGCGCCTAGGGGACTAGTCATCCTTCACAGATACCTAGAGAGGAGATGGTCAGGCGGCCCGCATATAATCAATTGATTCATGCCAGCACAAACTCTATCCAGTCCGCTTGAGTTCCAGGCTGCGCCACAATCGTCAAGGCTCAGGCTCTTCATTTTTCTGATTGTGCTCGTGTGGGCGGTGATTTACGGCAGCAGTCTTTTTCAGCCGCCATTGATGGACGACGCTGACACGGTACATGCCGAGGCCGCGCGCGAGATGGTGGAACACAGCGACTGGGTCACGCTGAAAATCAATGATGGCTTTCGCTACCTGGAAAAAGCGCCGCTGATGTACTGGTGCGTGGCCGCGAGTTTCAAAGTTTTCGGCGTGCATGACTGGTCGGCGCGATTGCCGATCGCGCTGGGCGTGCTGGCGCTGCTGCTGGTGGTGTATCGAATTGGACGGCGTTTTTATTCTGATGAAG
>DATCAX010000209.1:0-9317 GCA_036512375.1 Candidatus Angelobacter sp.
GCGGCGAAGGCGGCAGTGCGGGAAGTCCGGGACACCGGGGAAACAAACAGAAATCAAGACAAGGTGGGACGGCATGTTTGGAATAGGATCAGGAAAATCGATTGTGGGACTGGACATTGGCTCCAGCTCCATCAAGGCGATCGAACTGAAACGCTCCAAGGGCGAGATTGTGGTTTCGCACCTGGGCGTTGAGCCGCTGGCCAGCGATATTGTGGTGGATTCCATGATCGTCGATTCGGGCAGCGTATCCAGCGCGATCAGCAAAATCTTCAGCGAGCACGCGATCAAGACGAAATCGGTGGCCACCTCTGTCAGCGGCCATTCGGTGATTGTGAAAAAGATCAGCGTGCAGCCCATGAGTGAAGGGGAGCTGGCGGAAAGCATCACGACTGAAGCGGCCCAGCACATACCTTTCGATATTGCTGATGTGAACGTGGATTTTGACATCCTGAATCCCGACGATACCGGCCCGCAGATGGACGTGTTGCTGGTGGCGGTCAAGAAAGACAAGATCCTGAACTATACGAACGTGCTTTCGCTGGCGGGTAAATCACCGGCAGTGGTGGATATTGACGCGTTCGCCCTGCAGAACTGCTACGAATACAACTATCAGCCGCATCACGATACCACGGTGGCCCTGCTGAACCTTGGGGCCAGCGTGATGAACATCAACATCGTGAAAGGCACCTCGCCGCTGTTTACCCGCGACGTGAGCGTAGGCGGCAACCAGTACACCGATTCGCTCCAGAAAGAGCTGGATTTAAGTTTTGACGACGCCGAGGCACTGAAGCTTGGCCGGAAAGTGGGCACGGTCAGCGAGGACGCCAAGTTGCCGATCCTGCAACAGGTCACCGAAATTATCGTGCTCGAAATCCAGAAGACGTTTGATTTCTTCCGGGCCACGGCGTCCGGCGAGCACATTGAGCGTATTTACCTGGCAGGCGGATCGTCACGCGTTCCGGGCCTGGTGGAAGCGCTGCGGCAGGAGTTTTCCTTGCCGGTGGAAATACTGAACCCGTTCCAGCGCATTATTCCCCCGGTTGATTCCACGGAAAACGAGATTCTTGAACAGAACCCGGGACAACTCGCGGTTGCGGTGGGTTTGGCCCTGAGGAGCTTTGAAGACCTATGATTCGCATCAACCTGCTCGGAATTCCGAAGAAAACGGCGCGCGGCCGGCGTGCCAGCACTGTAGCAACCTCTGGCGGTGGCGAGGGATCCAGCACCGTCATCCTGGGCCTGATTTTTGCGGGCGCGCTGGTAGTGCTGATCGGCCTGGCCCACATGTGGGTGCAGCGTGAACATGACGCTCTGGAAAAGAACCTGCAGAAAGCGGTCATCGAAAACCAGCGACTGGCGGACGTGAAGGCGAAATATGAGGCCAGCAAGAAAAAGGCCGACATGTATGAGCGCCGTGTGCGGGTCATCGATGAACTTAAAGCCGCGCAGTCAGGTCCCGTGGATCTGCTGAACCTGGTGGCCGATACCATCAACGGCACCGATGCAGTCTGGCTGGAAACCATGACCAACGATGGCAAGACGCTGAACTTCACAGGAATGGCACTCAGCCCTAATTCGGTCGCCGATCTGATGTCCAACCTGAGAAAAACCGGCGCGTTCAAGACGGTCGAGATCAAAGAAACAACCCAGGACACCCAAGTGAAGGAAGTCCAGGCTTTCAAGTTTGAATTAATTTGTGAAATGAACTCTGGGTTCAAAGTTAAGCCCCAGAGACAGTCCTAACGCAGCAGTTATCCACGGGGACGGTTTGTATATGGCTAAATTCGGAGAAATGTCGTTAGCAGCGCGGGCAGGAATCCTGTTCCTTGCCGCAGCCATGGTGGGCGCAGCCTACTACTACATCTATTTCAATCCCATGTATCAGGCGAACCAGCAGCTTGATACCAAGATCAAGGAAAAGAAGGCGGAGAACGAAACGCTGAAGATGTTCGAGCCCAAGCTGGCTGAGGTGAACCGCAATATGGCGATCCTGCAGCAGCAGCTGGAAATTCAGAAGCGGATCGTTCCGGAAGACAAGGACGCGGACCAGTTCATCAAGCTGTTGCATGACACGGCCGCGACTTCTGGCATTGAGATCCGGCGGTATACGGCCATGCCGGTGAGCAACAAAGAGTTCTACAGTGAAGTGCCCTTTGCCATCGATATTGACGGACCGTATTACTCGGTGCTGAATTTCTTCCAGCGCGTGGCTGAACTGGAGAGAATCGTCAACGTGGGCAATATGCAGATGGGCAACACCAAGAGCGGTAGTGCGGCCAAGGTGAAGACTGCTTACACCTATGCGCCGGGCGAAACTGTGCTGGCCAGCTGTACGGCAACAACTTTCTTCAGCCACGAACCGGACGAACAGCCGGCTCCGGGGCCGCCGAAGGCGGGACAACCAGCCCCGCCCGCGACCGCGAAGCCGTAAACGATTTCAGTATGAAGAGTGCACAAAAGGGAATTGAGATGAAGCTGATACAAATTCTTGCGCTAGCAACAGCCATGGCGACGGTGGCCACGGCGCAGAATTCAGGCGCCAATAGCCAGTCCCAGGCCACACCATCTCCGACACCGACTCCGGCTGCCGCCAGCAAGACCAGCGGCACTGCCAAGCCGGCAACGAAGAAAGCGGCCAGCAGCGGACAGAAGTCCGGCGACAAAGCGGTAGCCGGAACACCGGCAAAGGCGTCCACTACCAACACAGCTGCTCCCAAGGCTGATGCGGCAGCGAAGGGCGGAACTGCGTCCAGCTCCACCAAGCCGGTGGTAAAGACGACGACCGCACCGGTGAAAACACAGACGCCTGCGGGAACTCAGGCAAAGGGCGCGCCTACGCCAGTCGTAGTAGCCAAGGACGGCGCCAAGGCAACCGCCACCAAAAAGACCGAAGCGAAAAAGGCAGATGCCAAGAAGGCGCCTGCGGCAAAAACACCGGCAGTGATTGCGGTGAAGCCAGCCGCGGCAGCCAAGAATACCGGAACAAACAAGGCCAAGGTCGACGCTGACGTGAGACCAGGCGTTAAACCACCGGCCAAAGCGCCGGCGCCGCAAGCCGCTCAGCAGCCTGCGTCGACGAAGACGGAAGAAAAGCCCAGGCCGTCGGTGAAGTCATTCGGATCGCACGGTCGCAGAGATCCATTCGTGAGTCCCATAGTTTCCAAGGACGGGATCAGCCGTCCGGCACAAAATTGCACCAGCGGCAAGCGGTGTCTGGTGATTCCAGAACTGGTGTTGCAAGGCACGGTAAAAGATACGTCGGGCAAGATGATGGCAGTGGTTGCCAACAGCATCAAGAAAACCTACTTCCTGAGAGAAAACGATCAGGTGTTCCAGGGAAGCGTGGAAAAGATTACCAGCGATTCCATCATCTTTCGTGAGTATGTAAAAGATGCGTTAGGACGCGAGACCGCACGGGAAGTAGTCAAGAAACTTGTACCGCCTTCGTAAAAATACAGAGGTTGTTTAGAAAGCTGAAAGATCGGCAATCGTGAAATTGCAAGCATAGTCAGGGCCGAACCCAAGGGGAGCACCAGCCGTTGTTGTATGCAATATAGTTTGGAGCGGCTGGAAGATGTGAGACAGGCGTTTAAACGCCGCGCATGACCGGTGGTGAATGGCCGCCGGGACGGGGAGACAAAGTGATGAGGCTTAAGCAACTGCTAGGAATCGTTCTGTTGGCCAGCGTGAGCGCCATGGCCGCGGATACCGTTTCGCAACCGGGCGGCGTTCTGGTGAAGAACCAGGACAACGCTGCTGCACAAGGAACCGGAACGACGACGCGAATTGGCAAGGTTTCTGTTGCCCGCGGAAGCGACGGTCTAAACATCGAGATCAGTGGCAGCGGCCCGATGACAGCCAGGACCATGAAGCTGACGCACCCTGACCGCGTTGTCGTGGATATCCCTAACTCTGAACTCCAGGGCCGCGCGCGCGAAATTCAAGTCAACAGCGGCGACGTTAAGTCGGTGCGTGTTGCGCGCTATCAGGAAGGAACGACCCGCGTAGTCGTGGACATGGCGCAAATGCGCGATTTCCAGATTTCGCCCGAAGGAAATAAGCTGATTGTCAGAATGCGCGAGAGTTCCACGACCAAGCCAGCGCCTGTGCCAGCGATGAAGGAATCTGTAGTAACAGCTGACGCCTCGCCGCAGGCCCCAGTAGAAGCCACGCGCTCAAGGTCTGACGTTGCTGCTTCGCATTTTACCGGCGCAGCACCGGCTCTGCCCAGCATCAACCAGCCGCCTTTTGCTACACATGCCAGCATGGCTGCGCAGCCCGCAGCCATCAATGCGGCCCTGCAGCAACAACAGCAGCAGCCGGTACAATCCACGCCGGCAGGCACAACGGTTTCTGTTTCAACGCCGGCCGCAACCAACTGCACCACCGGTCGCTACACCGGCGAACCGTTTGGCATGAATTTCAAGGACCTTGATCTGAAGGATTTCTTCCGCCTGATCCATGAGATCAGCGGCTTGAACGTGGTGCTGGATCCTTCCGTGAAGGGCTCAGTCACAATCGTTTTGGATGATGTGCCATGGGACCAGGCTCTTGCGATCGTGCTGGACAACAACGGACTGGCCTGCTCGCTTCAGGGCAATGTTTTGCGCATCGCCACCCTGGATACGATGAAGACCGAAGCTGAAGCCCGGCGCGCCCAGCAGGATGCGCAGGCGCTGGCAGTGCCCAAGCAGACCATCACTCGATATCTCAGCTACGGCCATGCCAAGGATGCGGTGATCGTGGTAAAGAAATTCCTTTCCGCCCGCGGTGATGTTGTGGCGGACGACCGCAGCAATGCATTGATCATTGAAGACATTCCCAGCGTGTTGCCCAAGGTGGAAGAGCTGATCAGAATGCTGGACCGCAAGACTCCAGAAGTGGAGATTGAGGCGCGCGTGGTTGCGTCCACACGGACCTTCGCCCGCGACATAGGCACCCAGCTTGGCGCCGGCTTTGGCAGCGGCAATAGTGCGTTAGGCGGTGCAACTGCCGCCAGCCCGATTGACATTTCCAACCTGGTTCCACGATTTATCACTGCTCCGGGGGATACAAAATCAATTCCTCTTTTCTCCAATCTGGGTGCGACCGGACCGACCAGCGGTCTTCAATTCTCTACAGCCACCAATGGTTTCCGTCTTGACTTCATTCTTACCATGGCGGAAAGCCGGGGCCTGTTGAAGATCCTGTCACGTCCTCACATCGTTACGCAGAACAACATTTCCGCGCTGATCAAGCAGGGCTCGCGTATTCCAGTGGTAACGCAGGCCCAATTGGGGGGGCCACCAACGGTTACTTACGTGGAAGCTTTCCTGCGCCTGACAGTGATTCCGCAGATCACGGCGGACAACACGATCTTCCTGAACGTGGACGTGGAGAACACGGTGCCTGACTTCAGCCGCGTCAGCGGTTCACAATTGAACCCCACGCTCAACACGCAGCAGGCGACCACGCAGGTACTGGTCTCTGACGGCGGTACGGTCGTGATTGGCGGCGTGATTCAAACGCAAAACAGCGTAGCTATTTCGCAGGTGCCATTGCTCGGAAGCATTCCGTTCCTTGGCAACCTGTTCAAGCACACTCTGGTCAACACCTCAACCGCGGAGCTGATCTTCTTTATCACTCCAAAAATTATTCAAACCTAGTAGCGCGCATTTGATACCCCGGGGACTAATACTCCCCGGGTTTTTTTTGCCCGGAGCAACCGGAATCGGATATGCAGCGGGTAGTTGTACCCGGTTCAATGCACCTGCCAGAGGTTTCCATTAGTATCGAAGTGAAGCATTACATTTGACCCAAAAGAAAGCCTGATGAACTACATTTCCCGACAGAAACAGCTTGCAGCTTTGCTGCGCCGCGGTGGATTTGACGCGCTCCTGGTCACGCACCTGCCCAATATCCTCTATCTCTGCGGGTTTACCGGGACCGCCGGCGTATTGCTTGTTCAGGTAAGCGATCGCGCGCACAAAGCGACGTTCTATACCGATGGCCGCTATACCCAGCAGGCGCAGGCTGAGGTAAGGAGCGCCAAGGTGGTGGTGGGAAAGAAGTCGGCATTTGTTGAAGGCTGCGAAGGCGCGCAGAAAGCCAAGGTCAGGACGCTGGGCTTTGAAGCAGAACACCTTTCTTACAGCGCATACAAGCAAATGGGGCTGACGGGACGAGGAAAGATGCGGCTGAAGGCGGCCGCTGGACTGGTGGAACAGCTGCGCCTGATCAAAGATGCCGACGAAATCAGCCAGATTCGAGCTTCCGTACTGCTGGCAGCCAGCTTGTTTCAGACCGCCCTTTCCGTTATCAAGCCTGGTGTACCGGAAACGCAGGTAGCGGGCGAACTGGAATTGCAGGCGCGGCGCGCCGGGGCGGAAAAGATGTCGTTTGACACGATTGTGGCTGCGGGACCTCGTTCGGCGCTGCCGCATGGCCGCGCTTCGACGCAACCCATTCCCCCGCAAGGATTTATAATCCTGGATTACGGTGTTATACTCGCAGGTTACTGTTCTGACATGACCCGTACCGTGCATGCTGGAGCGGTTTCCCGTGCGCATCGGCGTATGTATGAAGCAGTCCGGGAAGCGCAGCTGGCTTCGATTGCGGCGGTTCGGCCGGGTGTGGAAACTGGTGAAGTGGACCGTGCGGGGCGCGAAGTGCTGAAAAAAGCTGGCTTTGATGCTTTTTTTACCCACTCCACCGGGCACGGAGTGGGAATCGAGGTGCATGAGCAGCCTCGGCTGGCCAAAGGCCAAACCCAAAAGCTTGCGTCGGGAATGGTTGTTACGATTGAGCCGGGCATCTACATTCCTGAAGAAGGTGGAGTCCGAATCGAAGATATGGTTCTTGTGACCGAAACCGGACAAGAAGTCCTGACGCCTACCGCAAAGGACCTGATCACGCTTTAACTTCATGGGGGAAAGCCCGCGCTCGCCGCGGTTGCGAGCGATGAGGGCAGAGAAGAGCCGAATACATTCATGAATCAGAAAGAGCTGAAAGAGCTTATCGATTTCCTGATAGAAAAAGATATCTCGGAGTTTGAGCTTGAGCGCGGGGATGTGAAAGTCCGCATCAAACGCGGCGCTCCGGCCCCTCCGGTCATCACGCACGCGGTGCCCATGGCGCACATGCCGATGGCAGCTCCTCCGGCCCCATCCAGTCAATTTACGGCTCCATCGACGCCTGCAAATCCCTCGGCCACACCGCCCGCAGCCGCGGAAGAAGAGTTGCACACGGTGAAATCGCCGATTGTCGGGACGTTCTATGAGGCTCCCGGACCCGGCGCATTGCCTTTCGTCAAACCGGGGGACCAGGTAGCGGCCGGCCAGGTGCTCTGCATCATTGAGGCGATGAAGCTCATGAATGAGATTGAAGCCGACGCCTCCGGCGAAGTGGTGAAGGTCCTGGTCAACAACGGACAGCCCGTTGAATACGGACAGCCACTGTTCGCGATACGGCCAAGAAAATAGTAGAGCGACATTAGCGGCGAAGCCGGCTTGCGCGCTGAGCCGCTCTGTATCAGGTGCAGAATAAGCTGCGGCTAATGCGCAACCCTCAAGCGGTTTGGAGCAAAGCGACATAAATAAATGTTCAAGAAAATTCTGATCGCGAACCGTGGTGAAATTGCTCTGCGTGTCATCTGCGCCTGCAAAGAGCTGGGCGTAAAGACCGTTGCCGTGTACAGTGACGCAGACCGCAATTCGCTCCATGTCCGTTTTGCCGACGAAGCCATTTGCATTGGGCCGCCGCGCTCTTCTGAAAGCTATCTCAATATCCCCGCCGTGATCAGCGCGGCCGAAATTACAAACGTTGACGCCATCCATCCCGGTTACGGCCTGCTGAGTGAGAACGCCAACTTCGCCGAAGTATGTGAAAGCTCGCACATAAAGTTCATCGGCCCGCCGCCTGAAGTCATCCGGCTGATGGGTGAAAAGGAAAAAGCGCGCCAGGCGATGAAGATAGCCAACGTGCCGATACTTCCCGGATCGGATGGCGTGATTTCTTCGGGCGAAGAAGCGCGCGAGTGGGCAACACAGATCGGTTACCCGGTGATCGTGAAGGCGTCGGCTGGCGGAGGCGGGCGCGGCATGCGCGTGATCCGCAATGAATCTGAACTGGAAGGCTCGTTCCATGCCGCGCAATCTGAGGCCGCTGCGGCCTTTGGCAACGGCAATCTCTACATGGAAAAATTTATTGAGCGCCCGCGCCACATTGAGTTTCAGGTGCTGGGCGATTCGCACGGTCGCGTGATCAGCCTGGGCGAACGCGAATGCAGCATCCAGCGGCGGCACCAGAAGCTGCTGGAAGAATCGCCATCTACGCGCGTAACGGAGGAAATGCGCACCGAGATTGGCAAGAAGCTGGAAGAATCGCTCTCTGAAATCGGATACGTCAATGCCGGCACGGTTGAGTTCCTGATGGACGAAGATGGCAGCCTCCACTTCATTGAAATGAATACGCGTATCCAGGTGGAGCATCCGGTCACGGAGATGGTGACGAGCATCGATCTGGTGAAATCGCAGATCCTGCTGGCCACCGGCGCCAAAATTACTGACATCATTCCCAAGATTGACCGCAAAGGCCAGCGCGGCCACGCCATTGAATGCCGCATCAATGCCGAGCATCCGGAAAAGTTCACGCCGTCGGCAGGCAAGATTAAGACGTTCCACATTCCCGGCGGACTGGGCGTGCGCGTGGACACCGCCGCTTATGCTGAGGGCGTGATCCCGCCTTATTACGACTCGCTCATCGCCAAGCTGATTACTTTTGGCAAGGACCGCCCTGAAGCCATCATGCGCATGCAGCGCGCGCTGGAAATGTTTATTGTCGAAGGCATTCATACCACGATCCCATTGCACCGCCGCATTCTTGCCGACGCCGAGTTCCGCGCCGGCAACATCGACACCAAATACGTTGAGCGCCTGCTGGCGCGCATGCATGAAGAACGCACGGAAGTTGCCGAGCTCACCACGTAAGCGTTTTTACTTTTCCCCGCGAAAATAATTCTTGCGCGCGGCAACAAAACTTTTCATTCATTTTGCGCGAATTTTGCACCGTACCCTAATCCCGAATCATCTATTCAACAGATGTACAAAAATGAAACCCTTGGGAGGCGGGAATGACGATTAAATTTGCAGACGGCACAAATATTGATATCGCGACAACGGCTTTGGATGACTTCGTCAAACACGACCTCAAGTGGGCGGAGTTTGTGCACGGCAGCGCTGTAGTGAATAAGCTTGCGTGCAAAGATAATTCCCGCAAGCTGGTTCCTGCGGCTTCAAGCCTCGGGCGGAACGTGCATCCCTGTCCGGCCGGCGACTGCT
>DATCAX010000210.1:0-8686 GCA_036512375.1 Candidatus Angelobacter sp.
GGCGCGGGCACGCGGACGGTCAGCCTCAAAATCGACCTTTAGCTCATTGCCCATTTCCATGGCAACGGCGCGCTCAATGGTGTTCTCCAACTGGCGCACATTGCCGGGCCACTCAAAGGCCTTGAGCGCGTCCAGCGATTCCCGTGAAATGCGCAAGATGCTCTTCTGCGCCGCGGTAGAATATTTCTTGAGGAAGTGGTTCGCCAGCAGCTCCACGTCGTCGCGACGCTCACGCAGGGCCGGCACCTGGATAGGAATCACGCTCACGCGATAGTAAAGGTCTTCACGGAATGTGCCGTTGGCGACCATCTCTCGCAGGTCACGATTGGTGGCTGCGATCACGCGCACGTCGACAGGGGTTTCCTGCGTGCCTCCCACGGGACGGATGGTGCGCTCCTGGAGCACGCGCAGCAGCTTTACCTGCATGGAAACGCTCATCTCTCCGATTTCATCCAGGAAGATAGTTCCGGTGCTAGCCACCTCAAAAAGACCGCGCTTGTTCTGGCTGGCCCCGGTGAATGCGCCTTTTACATAACCGAAGAGTTCACTTTCAAGCAGCGTTTCCGGAAAGGCCCCGCAATTGATAGAGACAAATGGCTCAGATCCGCGCGTAGAACAGGAATGGACCGCGCGCGCCACCAGTTCTTTGCCCGTGCCGCTTTCACCGTAAATCAGCACGGTGCTGGCGGTGGGCGCCACGGTGCGGATGGTGGCTTTCAGTTTTTCAATGACCGGACTACTGCCAATGAAGTTATCCAGTGAGTTGCGGCTGGCGGCATCGCGCTTGAAAGCAAAGTTTTCCCGCTGGAGTCCCAGGGTTTCAATGGCGCGTGCGACGGCAAGCTTCAGCTCTTCCAGCAAACCCGGGCCTTTATGGATGTAATCAAAGGCCCCGCCCTTGACGGCCTGCACGGCAGCTTCGTAATCCTCGACAGCGGTGATAAGAATGACGGAAGTTTCTGGCGAAGACTGCCGGGCGAAACGCAGAACTTCAATGCCATCAGTCTGCGGCATCTTGATATCGGTGATGAGAAGTTCATAATTGGCGGAGCTGAGTTTCTTCTTTGCCGCTTCTCCACCGTTAACGGTCTCAACACGATGGCCGTCTTTGCGCAGCGAAATATCGAGCATTTCGCAAATCGAGCGCTGGTCATCACAGACAAGAATGCTAGCCATGCGAGACCTCCTCGTTCATCGGAACATCATCAGGTTCAACCGAAGCGGCCCGGGCATGCAGGATTTCCAAAATAAATTCCGCTCCGCTGCCCACGGTTGACTGAGCAAAAATTCTGGCCCCATGGGCCTGTACGATCTGGTAAACGATGGCCAGTCCCAGACCAGTGCCGCCTTCAAACTGAGATTGGAAAGGCTCAAAGATTTTTTCCGTAAGGTTGGGCGCAATGCCCGGGCCGGTATCGCGAATGCCGACACGCAGAAAATCTCCCGAAACGCGCACGGACACCGTGATGGTTCCCTTGCCTTCCATGGCGCGCACTGAATTTTCCAGCAGGTTCCAGAACACCTGCTTGATGCGATCCGCATCGATGGCGGCAAATGCCTCCGGCACAGCATAGTCGCGCACGATGGTCAGTTCTTTGGTCTGTGATCGATTGTTCAGAAGCACCAGCGCATCATTCAGCAAAGGAATCAGGTCCATGCGTGAGAATTTGAAACTTTTTTCCCGGGAATAGACGAGAAAATCAGAGATGATGGCGTTCAGCCGTGTGGACTCACGGGTGATGATATTCACCAGGGTTTTCTGTTCGTCGTTAAAAAGAGTGACATCAGAAAGCACGTTGATGGAGCCGGCGATTGAGGCCAGCGGATTGCGAATTTCATGGGCGATGCCGGCTGCCAAGCGTCCCACGGCGGCCAGACGGTCGCGCCGGCGGACCTCGCCTTCCAAGCGACGCAGTTCCGTGCGGTCTTCAAAAGTGTAAACGTAGCCGATGGTGCCCTGCTCGGGGACGATAAGAGCGGTCACGTTTACGTCAAAAGTTTTTTCCGTGCCTGAGGGCGTCAAGCCGCGTACCTCACACTGGGCGGAATCGATGTTGGGCAGGCGGTCTACAAACAATTCAGAAACATGGCGGCCATACACCGAGGACGCGGTGCGTCCGAGAACTTTTTGTCCCGGGGCATTCATCAGCGTGATGCGGCCTTCAAGGTCCGTGGTAATGAGCGCGCTGCGGATGGAATGGATCACGTTTTCATGCAGCGCTTGCAAGCTAAGCAGTTCACCGCTCTTGTCGCGCAGTTCCACGCCAGCCTGTCGCAACTTGGCCGACAAAGAGCTGGAGAGGTGGGCCACCGCCAGATAGGCGCAGAAGTTGACGATGATTACAACCTGAAGAGACTTGAGATCGCCGCGGGCAGAAAACTGAAATGAAGGTATGCGCTCAAAATAAATCAGTTCCAGCAACACGCCAAAACAGATAAAGGAGACCGCAGCCGTGACGTAGGCCCAATACCGCGGCAACAAGATGCTGGCGACAATGATCACCAACGGGTAGAGAAAGTTGAAAAAGGTATCGATGCCGCCGGTGACGTAGACCAGCGCCGTGGTAAACGCCAGATCGGTGAAAATCTGGACGATGGCCTGGCGCTTGGATTCCTGCCAGAGCGAAGCCAGGAACATGAAAAAGAAAGAAATGGTGAACCAGGCGATGATTACGGTTTCAAACAGATGAACGTTGACATTGTTGGGTGTCAACTTGGCGATGAGCAGTTCGACGGCAAGGAGAATCGAGATGACGATGACACGAACTTTTACAAGCCATGCCAGCCACGCCCGCTCGTTGAACCTGCTGTCTCCCATTTCCGCCTGTTTCTTATGCCATTTTTCGGTGGAAGACCCGCCTGCAGAACAGGCGGGTCAGATTGTGCGCTTGATTGCCCCGGTGATTGCTTAACCGGAGAGTTTCGAGATCATGGAGAAGAGCGGCATGTACAGAGAAATTACGATGCCACCAACTGCCACACCGAGGAAACCAATCATGATCGGCTCCAGCAGCGTCAACATGTCCTTGGTGGCGGCGTCCACTTCATCCTCATAGAAGTCGGCAATCTTCTGCAGCATGGCGTCCATGGCGCCGGTGGCTTCACCGACTCCAATCATCTGCGTGACCATGTTGGGAAACACGCCGCTTTCTTTCAACGGATCGACAATGGTCCGGCCTTCTTCTACGGCTTTGCGAACTTTCATCAACGCATCTTCAAGAACGGCGTTGCCGGACGTTCTTGCGGTGATGGAAAGACCTTCAAGAATGGGAACGCCTGATGTGATCAACGTGCCCAGGGTACGGGTAAAACGCGCCACGGCAATCTTGCGGAGCACCGTGCCGAGAACCGGCAGATTCAGAAGCATCTTGTCGAACAGGTAGCGCCCTTTAGGATCTTTGCGGAAATATTTAATTCCGACAAAGAGGAGCACCATGCTACCCAGTACCAGCCACCAGAAGCGTCCGACAAAATTACTAAGGCCGATGACGATCTTTGTGGGCAGCGGCAGATCAACGCCCATGCTGACGAACATGTTGGCGAAAATTGGCACCACAAATTTGAGCAGGCATCCGACGACCAGACAGGCGATGGAGATAACGGAAATCGGGTAAATCAAAGCTGACTTCACCGCCGCCTTCAATTTCACGGCTTTTTCCACGTAGGTGGCCAGGCGCTGGAGAATGGTGTCGAGAATACCGCCGGCCTCGCCCGCTTCAATCATGTTAGTGGTGAGATCATCAAAGATCTTGGGATACTGGCGCATGGCGTTCGAAAGCGTGGAACCGCCTTCAACGCTCTGCCGCACTCCGGTCAGGCATTTCTGGAATACCTGGTTTTCCTGGTTTGCGGCCAGGATTTCCAGACACTGCACCAGAGGAAGACCAGCGTCAATCATGACGGAAAACTGCCGGAAGAAAACGGCTGTGTCCTTGACGGGTACTGTGCCGGTGCCCAGTTTGGGAAGAGCGAATTCCTTGCCCTTCTCTTTAATGGCCCCCGGGGTAATGCGTTCGCGGCGCAACTGCATGGTGACCGCGGCCTTGCTGTCAGCTAACCTTTCCCCGGCAATCTTCTTGCCCTGGGGGTCGGTCCCTGTGAATGTAAATACCGGCATAGCGTGTAACTCCTCTCGTCCTTTTTGCCTACCGACTTCTCAGCCAACTCCGGGGGAGGGTTGGGAAAAATTTATCTGCGCTGCGGCGCGGCCGCAGTCACTTTGGGCGCCTGTACGCCACGGTTAATCATGTCCTGCAGCTCATCAGGCATGGAAGAACGCGCCAATGCGGTCTCCAGAGTGATGGCCTTTTGAAAATAAAGCGACGCCAAAGACTGGTTAAACGTCTGCATGCCAAACTTATCCTGGCCTGACTGCATAGACGAATAAACCTGGTGGATCTTATCTTCGCGAATCAGGTTTCGTACCGCAGCGTTGGGAATCAGGATTTCCATCGCCATGGCGCGGCCCTGCCCGCCCACGCGCGGAAGCAGCGTCTGACAAAGAATCCCTTCCAATACCAGGGAAAGCTGTGCGCGAATCTGTGACTGCTGGTGCGACGGAAAAACGTCAATAATACGGTTGATTGTGGAGGCGGCCGAATTAGTGTGCAAGGTGCCAAAAGTCAAGTGGCCGGTTTCCGCAATGCGCAGGGCGGACTCAATCGTTTCCAGATCGCGCATTTCGCCGATCAGCACCACATCCGGATCTTCGCGCAACGCAGCGCGCAAAGCGTTGGAGAAGGACTGTGTGTCAGAATGGACTTCACGCTGGTTGACCAGGCAGCTCTTGTTCTGGTGCACAAACTCGATCGGGTCTTCGATGGTAATAATGTGATCATGGCGTTCTGTGTTGATCTTATCGAGCATGGCTGCCAGCGTGGTGGACTTGCCGGAACCGGTAGGGCCCGTGACCAGAATCAAACCGCGAGGCTTGTCGCACAGGCGGGAAATAACCTGCGGCAGATTCAACTGCTGGAAGGTCTTGATCTCAAAAGGAATCACGCGGTAAACAGCGCCCACCGCGCCCCGCTGGTTGAAACAGTTGCCGCGGAAGCGGGCCAGGCCTTTCAGGCCGAACGAGAAATCCAGTTCCAGCGTCTCTTCAAAGCGATGCTTCTGCGCGTCAGTAAGCACGCTGTAGGAGAGCTGCTTGGTTTCCGACGGAGTGAGCGGCGGCATGTCGAGCGGCTGCAAGTGCCCGTGGACGCGGACCTGCGGCGGTGAATTGGTGGTGATATGCAGGTCACTGCCTGACATGTCCAGCATTTTCTTTAACAGATCGCTTAGTGTCACATTCATGGTGGTTCCGCTTTCCCTTTACAGCAAACTTAAAAAATCAGTGGAGCGTCTCGCGTGCAACTTCTTCCAGCGTGGAGACGCCTTCCTTCACTTTGACCAGCCCGCTGCGCCGCAGAGTGATCATGCCGCGTTCAATCGCTTTCTTCTTTAGTTCCACGGCGGACGCGCCAATCAAAATCAACTCACGTATTTCATCGTCAATTTCCATCACTTCATAAAGACCCGCACGGCCCTTGTACCCTGTGCCGTTGCAAACGGGGCAGCCTTTACCCTTGAAAATCTTGGCGGTCTTGGCCTCTTCCGGAGTAAAACCAGCGTCAATCTTGGCCTGTACCGGCATGGGAACTTCTTCACGGCATTCAATGCAGATGCGCCGGATGAGGCGCTGGGCGCAGATCAGATGGACGGCCGTCGCCACCAGAAAAGGCTCAATACCCATATTCATTAATCGACTGATGGTTTCCGGCGCGCCGTTGGTATGGAGCGTGGAGAGCACCAGGTGGCCTGTAAGAGCGGCCTTGATGGCGATTTCCGCAGTTTCAAAGTCGCGGATCTCACCCACCAGGATCACGTTGGGATCTTGCCGCAGAAAAGCGCGGAGCGCTGCGGCAAAATTCAGGCCGATGGATTCTTTCATCTGCACCTGGTTGACGCCCTGCAACTGAAATTCAACCGGGTCTTCCGCGGTAATAATGTTGGTGTCTGGCTTGTTGAGCAGTGAAACCGAAGAATAAAGCGTGTTGGTTTTGCCGGAACCGGTCGGGCCGGTGACCAGCACCATGCCGTAAGGCTTGAGTACCGCACGCTGAAACTTTTCCAGCGACTCCGGCTCAAAGCCGAGCTTGGTCATATCCAGCCGCAGGTTTTCTTTGTCGAGCAGCCGCATGACAACTTTTTCGCCCCACAGCGTGGGCAGGCAGTTGACGCGGAAGTCGAGCTGCTTTTTCTTGCCGCCAATCTGCATCTTCAGCATGATGCGTCCGTCCTGCGGCAGGCGCTTTTCGCTGATATCCATCTTGGCCATGATCTTGATGCGCGAGGTGATAGCGTCTTTCAATTTCATGGGCGGCGACATGATGTGCTGCAGCACGCCGTCAATGCGGAAACGCACGCGATATTCTTTTTCGTAAGGCTCAATGTGGATGTCACTGGCGCCGCGCTTTACCGCGTCCGTCATCACAATGTTCACCAGCTTCACAATGGGCGCTTCGTCAGCCGATTTTTCCAGCTCAGCCAGGTCCATCTCGTCCTGGTCGGCTTGAAGTTCTACATCGGCCTCTTCACCCATCGAAGCCAGCAGATCATCCACGTTTTCTGACTGCTGCGATCCGCCGTAAGCCTTGTCGATGGCCTCCATGATGGCGGATTCAGACGCGACCACCGGCTCAATGTTGAAGCCGGTCATGAACTTGATGTCGTCCATGGCGAAAACGTTCGTCGGATCAACCATGGCAATGGTGAGCGAAGCGCCAACGCGGCTAAGCGGAAGAATCTGATAGCGCTTGGCGGTTTCTTCCGGAATGAGCTTGACGACGGAAGAATCGATTTCAAAATACTGCAGGTTGATGGCGGGAACGCCGTACTGGCGCGAAAGGAAATTGGTGACTTCCTCATCGCTGACAAATCCCAGGTGAACCAGCGTGGACCCAAGGCGCGAATTCGGGCCAGCTTCACGCTGCGTCTTGAGCGCCTTATCGAGTTGGTCCGGGGTGATGATCTTCTCTTTGACCAGAAGATCGCCTAACCGTTGCGACATAGTTGTAGCAGGTCCTGGATGAAATTTGCCTCAAGCGCACCATGTCTCGAAGAGGCCGGAGGACAGCCACTGAATTCGTGGGAAAAACTTGAGTAAGCCGATTGTGGGCCGGGTGACAGAAATTGTCAATCAGCCGTTCCCCCCTAAGGTTCATGCACTTACGGGAGGAGTAAACAGGAACTGAGGAGTATTAAGGGGAAGCTCTGAAGGCAGGTTTGATCATCGCAAATAACTAAGGTAAGCATTCAAGAAGGAAGGTAGAGGGTTCACCTTAAAGTTACGTTTTCACAGCGGTTCGGGTTACGGCGACAGGGGTTTTCGAAACTCAAAAGGGCTGAGTTTACCTGGTGCCTGCCTGCTCGGCGGGTTAGCATGGCGCCGAGCGTCGTCAGGCTGAATGTAATACACCGATATCCCTACAGCTCCGCAAATCCGAGCCTCAAGCTGGATCCAGCACATCAGCGGCTGAAGCCGATCTCCTCAGCAGTATCACCGCAGGCCTGAAAGGCCTGCTCCACCCACTTGAACTTTGAGAGCCTGCCCGCAGTTGAAACGGAGGGCTATTGCCGGGTTGCGTCTTCGCGCTTCGCCCTTTACCATTCCGCGGATGAATCGACGCGAATTCCTTAGCACCGTGCCGCTGGCTATTGCTGCTTCAGCATTGCCCTTCTCGTCCGCAGATGGCGTACCGTCTGGAAAAGCAGATTCCTCGGCTGGACCTCGGAATGACAATTCAAGCAGATCGGCAAAGCTATCCGGCCCGGCGGCGCATGAACTTGATTTCGCCACGGCATTGGAGGCCGCAGATGCGATTCGCACGAAGAAGATTTCATCGGTCGAACTAACAAGGCGCATGTTTGCGCGCATTGATCATTACAATCCGCAGCTGAATGTTTTTGCCTACCAGCTGCGCGAAGATGCGCTGGTGCAGGCGCGAAAGGCCGACGACGCAATGGCGCTGGGCAAAAGTTCGAACGGCAAACCGCTGGGCGTTTTCCACGGCGTTCCCATCACGGTGAAAGAAAGCTTTGCCGTGGCCGGACATCCCTGCACCTGGGGATTTCCTCCGCTCCGTGATTCCAAGGCGCCGCAAAATTCTGATGTAGTGAGCTACTTGCTCTCTGACGCTGGGGCCGTGCTGCTGGGCGCCACCAATGTACCCGTGGCACTTTCTGACTGGCAAACTTACAACCCGATTTACGGACAGACCAATAATCCCTGGGACGTGAAACGAACTCCAGGCGGATCCTCCGGCGGGAGCGCTGCTGGACTTGCTGCAGGCCTGGGATACCTCAGCGTGGGCAGCGATATTGGCGGATCCATTCGCGTGCCGGCAAATTTCTGCGGAATCTTTGGACACAAACCGACGCTTGATCTGGTGAGCATGCGAGGGCATATACCTGGCGGCGATCCCGGTCTGCCTGATTTCTCTACGCTTCTGGCGGTGGGCGGGCCGCTGGCTCGTAGTGCAGGCGATTTGCTGGCGGCGCTCAAAGTTCTTGGCGGACCAGCCGGCTGGGACGCCAAAGCATGGAAATGGCAGATGCCCGAACCACGCGCGCGCAGCCTGAAGGATTTTCGCGTGGGATACGTGATCGACGATCCCATTGCTCCGCCCACGCCGGAAGTAAA
>DATCAX010000211.1:0-4115 GCA_036512375.1 Candidatus Angelobacter sp.
TCTCATTTACCTCCAGTGTTGCCCCCAGCGCTTGTGATTTCTTGATGCGAGCGTCAGTCTCAGGTGACGCGGCGCACGCAGCTATTTTCTGCGCGTCGAGCCCATTGGCTGTAGCCAGCTCTTTCAGTTTGTCATCCGCCGTCGCCAGCGCGATTCCGCCCTGGTTTTCGAAAATAGCATCAACATATTTCCAGAATACATCCTTGTTCATTTGTCCGGCGCAGTCAGCGTATTGAGCCGCTTTTAGAGCCCAGGGATGCAGACTTGCCGGCAAGGGGAACTGCTGGAAGGTGAAGCGCGCCAGAGGAAAATCTGCTCCCAGCTTTTCCACAATGGGCTGGGCTACTTTGCAATGAGGACATTGCAGGTCACTGAATTCCACGATGTCAATCGAGGGGTTCTGGCTGCCGCGGCTCGGGCCAAAAGCGCCCTGGAGCTTGGCTCTATCGGCTGCGAACGGGTTGGCGCCAAACGGAATCGTTTGGCCCACAATAGCGGTCTGGATTCCCGGAACCAGGTAAAGATGCACTGGGGGCTGTTTGTTGATGGCGACTAGCACCTCCGCAAAACCCGGAAAAACAGATGGTCGAATATCCAGGACCTGCCACGTAAGTGCAGGATCGTAGCCGAAACTGCGCTTCAGTGCGGTTTCAACTTCCTCACTCGTCGGCAGAGAGGTTTTCGCCTGTCCTGGCAAATCAGCCGGGGTGGTTTTTGGATGAGTTGCCGCACCGGATCTGGCTGGTGCTATAGGTATAGATTTTTGTGGAGCGCTGGATTGCGCCAAGGTAACAGCGTAGGCGATGAGTACAAAACCTAAAAAAGCAGGAATTTTATTTGTCGTCATTAGGGTTCAGACTTCCGATTTTTGTGCGATGGGGAAACGACGGCCAAGGCCAAAGGCCTTCCGCGTAATTTTCAGTCCAGGAGCAGCCTGCTGGCGCTTGTATTCGCTGCGCTCGATCATGCGGATCACGTCGCGCACCACCCGAACTTCATAGCCACGATTAGCGGCAATCTGTTCAGCGCTGCGGTAATCTTCCACGTAATCCTCCAAAATGTTGTCCAGTACTTCGTACGGCGGCAGTGTATCAGAGTCTTTCTGGCCGGGACGCAACTCCGCTGAAGGAGCTTTGTCGATAGTGGATTGCGGAATGACCGGCTTCAGTGAATTCACATAGCGGCTCAGGTCATAAACCATCGTCTTGGGCACGTCAGCGATCACGCCCAGACCGCCTACCATGTCGCCGTACAGCGTGCAGTAACCGACTCCCACCTCAGACTTGTTGCCCGTGGTGAGTACCAGTTCGCCGAACTTGTTGGAGAACGCCATGAGGATGTTGCCGCGAATGCGCGACTGGAGATTCTCTTCCGCAACATCTTCCGGCATGCCGGCAAATAATGGCGCCAGGGCTTTTCGGTAACCGTCAAACACGTCGCCAATCGCAATCACCTCAAAGCGGATACCGAGCTTACAGGCCAGTTCGCAGGCATCTTTAATACTGTGTTCGGAGGAATACTGGCTCGGCATGGCTATGCCAGTCACATTCTCTTTGCCCAGCGCGTCTACGGCGATGGCGGCGGTAAGCGCTGAGTCAATGCCTCCACTCAATCCGATCACGACCCTGCTGAAACTGCATTTGCGAACGTAGTCGCGCGTGCCCAGCACCAGCGCAGCATAAGCGCTGGCCACGCCTACGGCGGTTTGCTCGTGCATATCGCCCTGCATCATCTCCGAATCAAAGAGGACCAGGTCCTCGTCGAACGATTTTGCCTGCGCCACAATGCGGCCATCGGGGGCGATTACCATGCTGGAACCGTCAAAGATCAGGCTGTCATTCCCACCCACCTGGTTCACAAAAAGTACAGGCACTTTGTTGTCACGAGCGATGGTTTCCAGCATCTGGCGGCGCAGCTCGCGCTTGCCAAGATGAAATGGCGACGCGGAAATATTCAAAACCATGTTGCCGCCCGCGTGCAAAAGTTCATCGACGGGATCCACGCGGTACAAGCGGCGATGCCAGAAGTGCTTGTCATTCCAGGCGTCCTCACAGATCGTGAGCGCGAACTCCTTGCCTCCGAGCGGAAGCAGCTTTTGCGACTCGGCGGGGTCGAAGTAGCGGCTTTCATCGAAAACATCGTAGGTGGGCAGCAACATCTTCGACTGGACAAACTGCACCGCGCCGCGGCGCAACACGGCCGCCGAATTCATCACGGACTTGCCCGTTTCCACTTTCGCGGGCGATACAAACCCGCAGATGATAGTGAGTTCCGGAACTGCCTGCGCTATTTCATGGACCACCTGCTGATTGCGCTCGACAAAAGCAGGTTTTTCCAGCAGGTCGCGCGGCGGATAGCCGCAAACAGCCAGCTCAGGAAAGAGAATCATCTCCGCGCCCAGCGCAAGGGCCTGGCGCGAAGACTCTATGATCTTTTTTGAATTACCGGTGAAATCACCAATCGTAGGGTTGATCTGCCCGAGAGCAATCTTCACATCTCTAGTTTAAACCGCGCGTCCATTTTCCGTCAGCCCTCCTAGAGCAGAGGCTGCGGAGGCGTCTTCGCCTGGTCGTGCGGGGTCTTCTCCTGGGTCTCAGTGGGCTGCTGATCAGTGCTGGTAGACCCTGTTTGTTTGCCATTGGTACCCCACTGCGGCTCGTCTTGCGGCGACGGTGGCAACTGGCGGGAAGTGGAGGCGCCTCCGGCAGGCTGCACCATGGGATCAGGCTGCTCGTCAGGCCGTTTCAAAGTAGGGCGATGCGTGGGCTTCTCCGACTCTGGCGCACCGCTGACGTCCTGTGGCGTGTCGCTTGACTTCAGAGCTGCCAGCGTGGGTACGCCATCTTTCACGTCAACTTCTTTCTCAGTCTTTACGGTGATCTGTCCGCCAATCTTCGCGATCTTCACTCGAACGACTTCATCGCCGGCGAAGCGCACAAAAACTATGTCCTGAGGAGGAGCGCCGTAAATCCATTCTTCATACTCTTTGCCCTTATCATCTTTTTCGCGGACCTTCTGCGGCGGGCGATCTCTCGCCATCACGACCATGTCATGGTTCATTCCCACCAGAACTTCATGCCGCTTCACGGCTTCCCTGATCCTGGGCGGAAGCGTATCTACAAAGACCTCTGCGGCAGTCTTCACGGAAAAGTCCAGCACCGGAGTGAGCATCTGCTTTAATTCCGCGCCCGTCATTTCCGGAACATGTTTCTTGAACTCCAGCGTTACGGCTGCGCCCGTCGGCTGTGCCTGATTGGGATCGACACCGCCGGTGCTGCCGCCCATCCCTGAAATCTCTACGTGCTGGTACCACTTGGTTTTCTTTTTTGGTCCGCCATTGATTTCGAAGTAGATCGACTTCTCCTTGAAAACGATGTTGGTAATCTGAACGCGGTCGCCGATCCTGGCGGCCGCGCCATAAGTCTGGGCCATCCTGAAGAGCTGCGCATCGCCCGGCTTGACCATGCCATCGGGCGCAATAGCCATGTTCTTTTCGCCTATGGGAAAATTCTTGCGCACGTGAACAAACTCGGCATCCATAACCCGAATGAGCTGCATGCGGGTGCCATCGGTCAGGTTTTGGCGGCTATCCAGGTCTGCGGGCTTCATGTGAGGAGTAGTGTCCGGCTGGGGTTGCGTCTGAGCATCCGGAGGCTTGGGCGTATTTGGATCCGTTGCCTTGCCCGGGGTTACGATGATGATGGGCCTGGGCGGCCCCTGAGGAACTTGTGGAGGATTGGAAGGCGCCGGAACTTGACCCACAGCCAGGCTGCAGGTAGTTAAAACCAGGGAAAAAGAGAGTGCGGCACTGCGTAGCATGGGAGCACCTGTGGCTGCTGTCTCCTTAACTATTCTCCAAATCTGGGGAATTTTCAACACAATAAGCAGCATCAACTTAGATGCCAAAGCCGAGCAGAACGTGCAACTTTCCGTGCATTTCGTCCCAGGGTGGAAAAAAGCAAACCTCACCGCAGACAACACTGATGACACTGATTTACACGGATAAAGAAGTTCGATGGAGCCATTTTCGAGTGTGAAACCGTATCATCCGGGTGCTCCCGCCCTTCACAAAAGCGACAAACGATGGGACACCCGCGACTCATCGTGGTTTCTCC
>DATCAX010000212.1:0-3239 GCA_036512375.1 Candidatus Angelobacter sp.
TTCGCGGCCGATGTTGAAGCGAACGATGCCGTTCATCGCGCCCGTAAACCCGTTCAACACCTGCGTGCACAACATCGGGCATTGGTAGTACACCAGCATCAGGATGACCGGCTTCTGCCCAAAATATTGTTGTAACTGGATTGCCTGGCCGCTTTCGTCGTTGAAGGCCAGGTCAAGCGGGACTTGCTGGTTCAGGCGCTGGTCAAGCCCAACATGGTCGAGAATGGAGGGCTTCACATTCGGCACAGACTCGCCCGGCTGAAGCTTGGGCGCGGCCTGGGACCATGCTGAAACCGATGCGCAGGCTGCCAATACCATGACAGCCAGCACATTCCGAATTGTACTGCCGTACTTCACTTCTTTACGCCTCCTGCGGGAGTGCTGCGCGTCGATTGTCCAGTATCCGCGGCTCCCGACGGATAAGCAGCGCTTGGCGCTCCCACGTTCGCTGGCTGAAATGGCCCGCTCACTTGCGGCAGACCGCGCTGGGCCAGAATTTCCATGGCGCGGCTGACAGGAATATGGATGCTTCCATCGGGAGACTTGCCCGTGGTGCTGAGCCATTTCTCTTCGGAACCGCGAAAGATTCCCATGTCATGCTCGTCGTCATATTGCAGGCGCGGTCCCTTGATTGTCTGACCGAGATGGTCTTCCATTTTGCCGCGCCCATACCAATCTGGCGGAGGCTTGATTTCGCCTTCGCTCGTCGGTTCTTCTTTTCCCAGGCCTTCCCTGGGGGTGTCGCGCTGGTCATGGAGTTGCTGCTCCATCGGCGTCATTTTGGCTTCATGGTCTTTCTCCCATTTTTCCATAAAGCGAATCATGACGATCATCAGGACGAAAGCCAGCAGGGCGCCGGCGGCCAAAACCACGCCGGACCATACGATGAGGCGAACACTGACCTCGCTCTTGTCGTGGCCTTCCTTGATGTGCCCGCCGGATTGAGTTTCGAATTTATCTTTATCCATGTTTCGCTTCCAGCATCTCGACAAATCCGGGATCGTTCACAGGCATGAGCGAACGCTTGCTCAGCCGCAGGAAAAAGAAGAACAGCCAGATTCCGCCCATGGCGATGGGACAGATCACGTACATGGCTGCGTCCAGCAGGTGGAAATTGTACAAACCAGCGCCGGTCCCGGGATAGAAATTCGGAGCGGTTTGCCAGAACAGGTCCACCATGCGCATGAACATCAACAGGAAGGCGATGGCGACAACCCGGCGCCGGCTACGCTTGGTATTGCGCGACAAGAGCACGGCAAACGGGAATACAAAATGGACGAAGATCAGGATTGTCCCAAAATATTGCCAGCCGTTCTGCAGCCGCATGATGTACCAGCGAATTTCTGAAAGCATGTTGCCGGACCAGATAATCAACCACTGCGAGAACGAGAGGTACGCCCATAGGACCACGAAGGTAAACATCAGCTTGCCGAAATCGTGCAGGTAATCGATCTTGAATATCCGCGAGACCGGCTCAACGGCTGAAAGCTGCGTGAACAGCCAAATGGTGAAACAGAAGCTGGTAAGCACCTGGCCCACCATGAAGAGCATGCCCCACACCGTGGACCACCATTCCGGATAGAGTGACATGGTCCAGTCGATGGAGGCAAATGTGATGGTAAGCGCGTAAAAAACAATGCCGAAGCCGCTCAGGTTCTGGATAAAAACAAACTGCGATGGAGTGGTGGTCCCGGTTTCTTCGCGGATGGACCAGCGCTTCAGAAGCATGTAAAGGATCGCCCATCCGGCAAAGTAAATCACTCCGCGGACGATGAAGAACGGCGTGTTCAGGTAATAGTGAATTTTTTCCGCGCCATAGTGGGCCATGAATTTGGCCAGTTGCGCGGGATCCTGCGGTATCGTCGCCCAGACGTACAGCCGCTTGATGCCCACGGCGAGCGGGATCCAGAACAGGAACATCAGCCACCAGTTGCCTGCGGCTGCTTCCCATATCCGCCGCCCCAGGCGGCCCCAGTTGCCGCCGCTGGTGTATTGCAACATCAAGAGCACGAGAGAACCAAGCGTGAGACCAAGCCAGAACATGAAAGAAAACAACCACGAACGGAGGAATAAATCCCACCGACTCAGGCCGAGCGTGAGACCAAGAGCCAGAACGCTAAAGACCACGCCGACGACAAGCGAGCGCGAGCGCATGCGATCAATGACCGCCGGAGGCGCAAAATCTTTGGGTGTAACGCGGACCAGAGTCTGGCTCATCGCTTTACACCTCCCTCAGGCTGTGTGGCCGGGAGCGGAGCAGAAGTGTCTGGCATCCGGATTCCACCTTCTTCAGGCTTATTCAACTTGTCACGGTCTCCCTGCGCCACGTCGGCGTCAGACGCATGCTGGCTCAGTTGCAGCGCGCGGATATATGCAGCAATGGCCCAGCGGTCAGCAGGTTTTACCTGGGCCGCGTAGTCAGGCATGCCGCCAAAGCCGTTGCTGATCACGTCATAAAACCAGCCAAGCGGAGCGTTCTTGAGCCGCTGCACATGGTAGGATGGCGGACGCTTGTAGCCGCGCTGCACCACCATGCCGTTTCCGTCGCCCACCTGCGAATGGCACGGTTGGCAATAGATGTTGTAGCGCTCCTGGCCCCGCGCCAGTACGGCCGCAACGGCTTTTTGGTCCGTGCCCGCCGGAAGCTCGTTGCCGTAAATATTGCCGTGTTTGCCGGTCAGGAAATAACTGTTGGGATCAAGCTGCTCGCGGTCCACATTCTTGTCTTCCAGTTGCGGAATGGTCCCCGGCATGGGATAGCGGGCCGATCTGCGGTCAGAATAGAACTCGCTGGAGCGCAGAGGAATAAACTTGGGCTGGTTTTGCATGTCCTGCCGACAGCCGGCCAGAACAGCGATCCCTGCCGCCGCAAACAGCAGCCACGCAACGCGGATTTGTGCCGGACGATTAATACGGCACCTCCACAATTTCTTCAGGCTTAAAACTTTCCAGCAATTTCCGCGTGTCGGACGGGCTAAACCTGGGATCCTGGGACTCAATACACAGAAAAAAACGGTCCCGGCTGGCGCGCACAAAATTCGGCGCATTAAACACCGGATGGTACGGCTGCGGCAGTCCGTTCAAAGCCAGCATGCCAAAGACGGCCGCCAATGACGCGCCCAGAATGGCACATTCGAAGGTAACCGGAATAAACGCAGGCCAGGAATGAAATGGCTTGCCGCCCGCATTGATGGGATAGGCAATTACGGAAACCCAGTATTCCAGCGAATATCCGCCAA
>DATCAX010000213.1:0-3115 GCA_036512375.1 Candidatus Angelobacter sp.
ATTTACATTGGCTTGGTCCTGGTTGGATTCTTTTATATCTGGAAGAAAGGCATTCTGGACTGGAACGCCTCCGAGAGGAGTGCGAAATAATGCCGCTCGCGCCCGCCATTACCGACATTGAACAACTCAAAGACAATCCCATCCTGGCCGATCTGCTGGCTTGGCGTGCCGACGCCGTTGAAGGCGCCCGCTTTGATCGCGATGAGCTCACGATATTCGTTGCCCGCGAAGCCATCCGCGAAGCCTGCTCCCGCCTGAAGGCACAGGGTCTGATCGACTTCATGGCGGACCTCACCTGCGCTGACTTTTACCCCCGCGAACCGCGTTTTGAACTGGCTTACCATCTGCTTTCCATGAAGCGCAAAGAGCGTGTGCGGCTGAAAGTCCGCTTATCTGGTGACGAGCCTTCCCTGGAATCAATCATCTCCGTCTGGCCTTCAGTAAACTTCTTTGAGCGCGAGCTCTTCGATCTCTTTGGCATCCGTTTCCTTGGCCACCCATACCTGCGTCGGATCATGATGCCGGAAGACTGGGAAGGCCATCCTTTGCGCAAGGACTATCCGGTGGAGGGCTATCGTTAATGGGGCACTTGAACTCCAATCCGGTACTGGACGCTGCCGAAGACAAAACAATGATCCTCAATATGGGTCCGCAGCACCCATCCACCCATGGCGTTTTGCGCCTGTTGCTGGAGATTGACGGCGAAACCATTGTCCGCATGATGCCCGACATTGGCTTTCTCCACACCGGAATTGAAAAGACCTGCGAAGCCAAGTTTTACCAGCAAATCGTCCCACTTACCGACCGCATCGACTATCTCTGCCCCATGGTCAACAACTTGTGCTATGTGATGGCGGTGGAGAAATTGTTGGGGCTGGAAATTCCGCCGCGCGCGCAGTGGATGCGCGTGTTACTGGCTGAACTCCAGCGCATCAGTTCACACTTGGTCTGGCTGGGTACACACGCCATGGACATAGGCGCCATGTCGGTCTTTCTTTATTGTTTCCGAGAACGGGAAGACCTGCTGCGCATTTATGAGATGGTCAGCGGCCAGCGCATGATGACTTCTTACTTCCGCATTGGCGGGCTCGCGCTCGATCCTCCGCTCGGGTTCTTTGAGAAAGTAAAGAAGTTCCTCGACCGCTTTCCGGAAAAGATCGACGAGTACGAGAACCTCTTAACTGGCAACCGAATCTTCATCGATCGCTTGAAGGATGTGGCAAAAATCAGTAGTGAAGATGCCCTTGCGATTGGCTTGACGGGCCCTTCTCTTCGCGCCAGCGGCGTTGATTTCGACATCCGCCGTGACATGCCGTACTGTGGCTACGAGAACTTCAAATTTAAGGTTCCGGTCCGCCAGGATGGCGACGTCTGGGCACGTTATGTCTGTCGTGTCGAAGAACTGCGCCAGTCGCGCGAAATTGCGAAGCAGGCGCTTGAAGGCATGCCCTCTGGCCCCACGAAGGCTGACGCTCCCAAGATCGTGCTTCCCGACCGCGAGAAGATGAAGACGCAGATGGAAGCCCTCATCTATCACTTTAAAATTGTTACGGAAGGCTTTGCCGTGCCAGCAGGTGAGGTTTATCACGCGATTGAGTCTCCGCGCGGGGAAATGGGCTATTACATTGTGAGTGACGGCACCGCAAAACCGTTGCGTGTCCACATGCGTTCCCCGTCGTATGCCAACCTTCAAGCTTTACCTCAGATGTGCGAAGGCCGCCTGATCGCGGATGTGGTGGCGGCAATTGGCAGCATTGATATTGTCCTTGGAGAAATAGACAGGTAATGGCGGCCATCTCAGAAAAACTCGATTCATTCTTCACGGAAAAAATGAAAGAGTATCCGACCAAGCGTGGGTTCCTAGTCCCCATGCTTCTGTACTCGCAGGACGAACTGGGCTACCTGAGCGACGATGCGATTGCGCACCTGGCAAAAAAGACCGAACTGACTGAGCTGGAAGTCCGCAACGTGATCAGCTACTACTCGCTGCTGCACACCAAACCCATGGGCAAGTATCACGTCCAGGTTTGCACCAACATCAGCTGCATGTTGCGCGGCGGTGAAGAGATTCTGGACCATTGCAAGAGCAAACTGGGTATAGGCCACAAGCAGACCACCGCGGACGGAACATTTTCTTTGGAAGAAGTTGAATGCATCGGCGCCTGCAGCTGGGCGCCCGCAGTCCAGGTCAATTACGATTTTCACGAGAACTTGACGCCCGAGAAAATGACTTCAGTTCTTGATCAGTATAGAAAGAAAGGGCAGCGCTGAACATTGCCAAGATTGCCATAACTGCCAAAATTGCCAAGATTATTCTGAGTACGCCTCGTAGCAAGTGGAGCAAGAATGGATGGCCAAACAGAGCAACTTCGAGCTCGAACAAAGGAATTTGCTCTGCGGATTGTGCACTTATTCCGTTCATTGCCGCCCGCTACGGAGGCTCAAGTTATTGGAAAGCAGCTGTTAAGATCTGGTACTTCTGTCGGTGCAAATTATCGTGCAGCTTGTCATGCGCGATCGAGAGCAGAATTCATAGCCAAGATTGGCGTGGTGAGTGAAGAGGCGGATGAAACGGTTTTCTGGATTGAGTTACTTACGGATATAAAAGTCATCAAGAAAGAACGGCTTGATCCGTTGCTTAAAGAGGCCCGAGAGCTAACAGCAATTTTCAGGGCGTCTAGACTGACGGCAAAGAGAAGATAGCGGGCTGGTGTTTCAATTTTGGCAATTGGCAATAGTGGCAATTCTGGCAATCGAATTTGGCAATACACATTAATGGCTGACTTAACCTCACATCCGGATGAAGTAAAGATCGTCTCCAAGCGCTTTGGTATGGGCGCGGCCGACATCGAGCAATATTTGAAGCTTGATGGCTACAAGGCCGTGCAAAAAGCGTTAGGCATGTCCTCGGACGAAATCATCAATGAGGTCAAGGCTTCCAACCTTCGTGGGCGCGGCGGCGCCGGCTTCCCTACCGGCATGAAGTGGAGCTTCGTCCCCAAGGAATCCGCCAAAGCTAAATACATTCTCGTCAACGGCGATGAAAGCGAGCCCGGCACGTGCAAAGACCGGCCCATCCTGGAACACGATCCCCACGCCGTGATTGAGGGCGTGA
>DATCAX010000214.1:0-2042 GCA_036512375.1 Candidatus Angelobacter sp.
AAAGCCGCGCTTCAATTGCGTGGCCGGTTTGCCTGGGCTGCTCGGCCGGTAGTTTGCCACCTTGGGCAATTTCGATCTGAAGCTGGATCAGATCCAGACCGGTCACCAGTTCTGTGACGGGGTGCTCAACCTGAATGCGGGTGTTGACTTCAATGAAGTAGAAATCGCCAGCAGGCGCCAGCAAAAACTCCACTGTTCCAGCATTGGTATACCTGACCTTGCGCGCCAGAGCCACGGCTGCATCCGTCATGCGGCGGCGGACTTCCGCGGTCACCGCCGGCGAGGGACTCTCCTCGATAATCTTCTGATGGCGTCTCTGCACCGAGCAGTCACGCTCGAACAGGTGGATCACGTTGCCATGGTGATCGCCGAAGATCTGGACCTCGACGTGGCATGCACCTTCGATATATTTTTCTACCAGCAGCGTGCCGTCACCGAAAGCTCGTTGTGCTTCGCTCTGGGCGGCCGTCATCGCTTGTTGAAGTTCGCCGGCATTGTGCACGATGCGCATGCCGCGGCCGCCGCCTCCCAGGGAAGCTTTGATCAGCCTGGGAAATTCATTTTCCTTCGGCGCTGGCACAACCGGCATGCCCGCCTCTTCCGCCAACTTACGAGCTTCCCGTTTTGATCCCAGCGTTTTAATCACCTCGGCTCGCGGACCAATGAACACTATTCCCTTATCCTCACACGCCGATGCGAAGGCAGCATTCTCCGCCAAAAATCCATAGCCAGGATGAATCGCATTAGCGCCAGTGACCTTTGCGGCCGCAATGATCTTTTCGATATTGAGATATGAATCTCGCGCAGGCGCGGCGCCAATCGCTACAGCCTGGTCTGCCAAGCGGACGTGCAGCGCGTCGCGGTCGAAATCCGAATACACTGCCACGGTTTCAATGCCCATCTCGCGGCAGGTGCGCATGATGCGCGCGGCAATTTCGCCGCGATTGGCAATGAGAATTTTGCGGAAAAGTTTCATGTGTTTACGAAATCGGACTTCTTCAAATCATAGAGCAACGTCGTTGTAGGGTTCCCTCGCTTCGCTCGGGATAAAAACTCCATCAATGCCTGAACACTCCCCACTCCATTGTGCCTTTCACCGGTGCGTTATACGCCGCAGAAAGCCCGATTGCCACCACCGTCCGCGTATCCCGCGGATCGATAATGCCATCGTCCCACAAGCGTGCTGTGGCGAAATAGCAGTCTGACTCTTTCGCAATCTGGTCTTCCAGCATCTTCCGCCCTGCAGCCATTCTTGCTTCATCAATCGGCTGGCCGGTCTTTGCAGCAGCGTCCCGCTTAATGATGTCCATCACGCCAGAGAGCTGTTTCTCTCCCATCACGGCAATGCGGTGGTTGGGCCAGGTAAACAAAAAGCGCGGAGCGTAGGCGCGTCCGCACATGGCGTAATTTCCCGCGCCATAGGAGCCGCCAACCATGATCGTGATGGCCGGCACCGTCGAGTTCGAAACCGCGTTGATCAGCTTCGCGCCATTGCGAATGATGCCGTCTTCTTCGTAGCTGCGTCCCACCATAAAGCCCGTGATGTTTTGCAGGAACAGCAGTGGAATGTCCTGCTGATTGCACAACTGAATGAACTGGGCGCCCTTGCCTGCCGATTCCGACATTAATACGCCATTGTTGCCCAGAATGCCCACCGGGAAGCCGTGAATGTGCGCGAACCCTGTTACCAGCGTTGGGCCATACTCCGGTTTGAACTCGGCAAAGTCGCTGCCATCGATGAGGCGCGCAATTACGTCGCGAATTTCAAACGGTACGCGCATATCGGCGGAGGCAATGCCCAGCAGCTCATCAGGATCGTAGGCTGGTTCTCTTACCGCCGCCATCTGGGGAAGGTCGGGCTTCTTCAAATTGAAGTGGCAGACGATTTCACGTGCTATACGAATGGCATCGAGTTCGTCTTCCGCCAGATAATCGGAGAGCCCAGAAACTCGAGAGTGCATTTCCGCGCCTCCCAGAGATTCCTCGTCGCTCACTTCGCCAGTGGCCATTTTTACCAATGGTGGTCCGGCCAAAAAGACCTG
>DATCAX010000215.1:0-9334 GCA_036512375.1 Candidatus Angelobacter sp.
TAAAGCGGACCCCCTGGCCGGTCCATTCAAGTGTGCGAATCATCTACCTAGATTGTAATTGGTGACGCGGAGGCGGCGCATCTTCTGTGAACTGCGATGGACGAGAAGTCTCTAAAAAGCACACAATCTGAACTGGCCCGCAGTGAGCGGGGTTGTGTGTGGGTAGTTGAGGCGCGGTCTAGTTGGGGCGCCGCGGTACCACCTGTTCATCGATGATGACAAACTGTGCGGGACAAATACTCGACCCGCAAATCACCGGGACCACGCCGCGCATCTGTCTTCGCGTGATCAGGCCCAGCGTTCCGCATTCCGGGCAGGACAGAACGGCCCAATAAGGATCTTCCTGGTCGCCGACCTGGCCTGCGTTTTCCAGAACAAAGATAGTTCCCGGTTCCATTTGCTCCGGAAGCCATTCCGTCACGATGTTCAACTCTGCCACCATGGTCACCTCCGCCAATACGTTTCTCCCTTTGGACCCACATTCAAGCGCTTGCAGCCGGCGGTACTACGAACTCCGCCTTTTGCTTGCGCCGCGCGCCGCCTGCTTCTGTGCCGGTCGACGGTTGAATATTTCAGCCCGGACTTCCTTCACAGCGTCACTCAGGCAAACCGCCAGCAGAGGCTGACGCGAGTTCTTGAGAATGTCGATCACCTGGCGCTGCGAGTTCTCCAGGTAAATGCGTTTTCCATCGGTCAACAGGTGATATTCCGAGCCGCTGCTTACCGCTTCCGCCAGCCGCCTGCCGAATTCTTTTTGCAGGAACTTCATGATCCGGCGGACGCGCTGCAGTGGGAAGCCTTTGCGGCGTAGGGCGCAAATCACTGCGATCTCTGTGATGTCGTCTAACGAGTACAGCCTGCACCGTCCCTGGCGCTCCGGTTGCACAATGCCGCGCTCGTCCCACCACTGGAGCTGACGCGGCGTAATGCCCGTAAGCTTTACCACTTGCGCCGATGTAAAACGCTGGTCCATTTGGTATAGGAAATGTTTAAAACATTTCCTTGTATAAATGTTTGATTGATTTTAAGGGCGGTATCAAGAAAGTCAACAAGAATTTCTCAAAGCAGAGCTGCTCAAGAAGCATAAAGAGCGGTCAGGAAGAGAATGAAGCGGTAGATATCCAGGACGTAGTGGAACGAAAAGGCGAGAATGAGCGCCTTGGCGAACGACATGAAGATCGAGTCGCGATACGCGGTGCGCAAGGCAAGAAAACTGTAGATAAGTAACAGCAACAGGGCGATGGAAAAAATGAATTGGTCCCAATTCATGGAAGGAAGATGGACGCCGTGCCTGAGGGAGAACCTCAACAGCAGGGAGAGGCCGGGGTACAACGCGACGAAGATGGCCGTCAGCCAGAATGCGTGAAATGCAGGCTAAAGACCAGATGCTGGCCGAAGAACTGTTTCTTGCGCCATTGAAGGATCGCCAACACCATGGCGTAGAGAAGTACCATGACCAAAACGAGCGACCGGGCCTGCACGTCGACCACGTGGTCAAAGGAACGGGAAAACTCTGCGAGAGTGATGCCCTTGGCGGCGATCCTGTCCGCGACCATACGGGAAGCCAGATGGCTATAGGACATCATGTGCAACTGGATGTCGAGCGTAGTGCGCAGGCCTGTCCATCCGATGTATGGCTGGACGAGGAAGTAGAACAGATTTGCGACGAAGAAGATCTGGAAGGGATGCAGATACGGCTTGCGGCAGCCGCGCAGATACTCGGCGGTAAGAAAGCCAGGCCTGGTGAAGAGCAGCCTGAAGCTGCGGAATATCTTGGAGTCGAAATGAAAGAGCTCGCCCAAAGCATGGGAGAAGAAGTGACGCATTGAAAGGTCTGCCGCGCTGGGCCTCTGTTCTCCGCAAGACGGGCAGAACCTCGCTGAGGCAGGGGCACCGCACGTGGGGCAAGCCCAGAGCCTGATGTCTGCGGCCTGCTCTTCAGGCGGAGGATGCGAGGAGACATCCGGAACAGTGCTGCCGCCGCCGACAAAGTGGACAACTTCCAGTTTGTCCCCGTTTTTGAGTGGGGTTGTGTCCCACTGAGTGCGGGGAACGATTTCAAGATTTAGCTCCACGGCTACGCGGTCCGGCTTCATTCCGAGCTGCGCGATCAATGCAGCGACGGTTAGCCCGTCAGGGAAGTCGCGTTCTTCGCCGTTGATGTGAAGGATCATAGGAAAGCTGCTGGCTCTTAGTTTTTGGCTTTTAGCCTGAGTATCGTAAGTATAAATTGATCGTCAAAACAAGCATTCATGCACCAAGACTCACAGCTCGAGCGCTAAGAGCCCAAAGCCAATTCAGTATCCCCGGCTCTTGTCTACTTCGTTCAACAGCGGCTGGCCGGACAGGAAGCGTTTCATGTTGTCCACGATGAGCCGGTAGTGGCGTTCCCAGAGACGGTCGGTCACGGCAGCGGTATGCGGCGTGATCAGAAGGTTGTCCAGTTGCCAAAAGGGAGAGTCTGCCGGCAAGGGTTCTTCATTGAAGACATCCAGGGCGGCGCCGGCGATGCGGCGGTGCTGGAGCGCGTCAAGCAATGCGCCTTCATCGATCAGCGGTCCCCGGGCAACGTTGATAAGGTAAGCATCGGGCTTCATTTTGCCAAGACGTGCAGCATTCATGATTCCAGTGGTAGCCGGGGTTACGGGAGTGCAGAGGAGAACATAGTCAGCCTGGGGCAGGACATCGTCGATATGGGTGGAACTGTAGACGGCATCCGCGCCGTCCAGTCCTTTCGCAGGATTTTCCCGGACTGCCAAGACTCTCATGCCCAGCGCTTTCGCTCGCGCTGCGAACTCGCGTCCGATTCCGCCCATACCGACGACGAGCACGGTGGAGTCGGCTACTTCGCGCGGACGGGGCTGCCCATGCCAGAGCTGGTCCTGCGACCATTCATGCTTCGCCTGATATTGCATGGCCTGAGGCAGTCGCTTGGCCAGGGCCAGAAGCAGGGCGATAGCATGTTCGGCGACGACGGGACCGTGAATCCCGGTGGAGTTGGTGAGCGCTACGCTGCTCCGGATCAATTCGGGATACATAAGCTGGTGGACGGCCGCAGCAGGGGAGTGGATCCAGCGAAGCTTTTTGGCGGCAGCAAATTGTTCCGGCCGCAGCGACCAGCCAATGAAAACGTCGGTGTCTGCGATTTCTTCCGGTACGCGGTCATAATTCTGGAGCTGGATGAATGTATGGCCGGGAAAATCCTGATGGAGGCGTTCACGTATCCATGAGGGTGCGTGCCAGAGTTCGAAGCTGTGATAGTGGACGATGAGGGTTTTCATTTTTTGTCGCTTCGCTCCAACCCGCTACGGAGTTTGGTACACGCGTCCAGTCTTCCGCGCCTGATGCAGGCGGCCCGGCACGCTCAGCCTTCCGCGCCCGATGCATGCGGCTCGGCGCGCGAGTCGGCCTTGCCGCATAGAAACTAGTTCTTCAAGAGCCTTTAATCACGCGCAGATCTTTCCCCGTCATCTCTTTCGGCTGAGCGAAGCCCAGCATGCCGAGGACCGTGGGTGAAATATCCTGCAATGACCCTTCCGGTCGCAGCGTCAATTTGGCCGCGTCTTCACTGACAACAATGAACGGCACGGGATTGATGGTGTGCGCAGTGTGCGGGCCGCCGGTGGCCGGATCGATCATCATTTCGGCGTTTCCGTGGTCTGCGGTAATCAGCATGGCGCCGCCTCGAGCACGGACCGCTTTATAAATCTCGCCCAGGCAGGCATCCACGGTTTCCACGGCCTGCACCGTAGGCGGGATCTTGCCGGAGTGTCCGACCATATCTGCGTTAGCGAAATTCACGATGACCACGTCAAAAGCAGAGTCATTAACGGCTTTGATGACGGCGTCGGCGATTCCCGCCGCCGACATTTCCGGCTTGAGATCATAGGTCGCTACCTTCTGTGAAGGAACCAGCACGCGGTCTTCACCAGGGAAAGGCTTTTCGATCCCGCCGTTGAAGAAGTAGGTGACGTGTGCATACTTCTCGGTTTCGGCGACGCGCAGGTTGCGGAGGTTGTGCTCAGACATCACGTTGGCCAGAATATTTTTGAGGAAATCCGGCTGCACGACAAATGGCAGAGTGAATTGCTTGTCATACTGCGTCATGCAAACGTATTTCAGGTTTTTGGGAACGCGACTGCGAGGGATGGCAGCGTCGAGCGCTTCGGCGTCGGGCAGATCGCGGCCACCCTGCGCGGTTAGGCCGCTTTCACGGGCCAGGCAGCGGGTGATCTGGCGGGCACGGTCGGCGCGGAAATTGATGTTGATGACCGAGTCATCGTCGCGAATCGTTGCCACCGGCTCACCGCGATTGTCGACGCAGGTAAAAGGAATAATGAACTCGTCGGTCACGTCGCGGTTGTAGGAATCTTTTACGCCCTGCACGGGGTCAACGAATTCGCCGCCTTCAGCTTTGCCGGTAACCATGGCATCAAAGGCCTTGAGTTCGCGGTCCCACTTTTTGTCGCGGTCCATGGCGTAATAGCGGCCGCTTACGCTGGCGATCTTGCCGCCTAGCTCGCGCATTTTCTGCTGCAATTGCTGAAGGTAGAGGGCGCCATTGGTGGGCAACGTGTCACGGCCATCCATGAAGCAGTGAACAAACGTGCGATCCACGCCGCTTTGTTTGGCCATGCGCAGCAACGCGTACAGGTGGTTCTGGTGAGAATGAACGCCGCCATCGGACAGCAGGCCGAAAAGATGGAGCTGGCGGCCGCCATTGCGCGCGTTCTTCATGGCTTCCATCAATACCGGATTGCTGGGGAGATCACCTTTCTCGATCATAAGGTCGATCTTGGTGATGTCCATGTAAACCACGCGGCCGGCGCCGATGTTCAGGTGCCCGACCTCGCTGTTGCCCATCTGCCCCTGCGGCAGGCCGACAGCGAGCCCACTGGTGTGGATGAGCGTGTTGGGATACTCAGTGAGCAGGCGGTCATAGTTAGGTTTGCGCGCGAGCGCGATGGCGTTGGCTTTGGAGGGCGGCGCATAACCCCAGCCATCGAGAATGATGAGAACAAGAGGACGGTTCATAGGCGACAGAGAATTCTAAATCAGATCGGGACCTCGGGTGATCAGGACATCGGATGATCGGCAAATCGGGAGATCATCAGATCGAAGGTGATAGCATAGGCCCGCTGCAATCGATGAACGAGCGTTGTGAGTTTTACCAGGAGGGACTTATGAGGACAAAGAGTCTGGTTGCGTTGTTGGTGTTGATGGCTGGGATGTTCCAGTTGGCGGCCCAGGATACGCAGAGCAAGAATGCGACGGGAAAGACCGAGCCGCAGAGCAAGGACGCACAAGGCAAAGACTCTGCCAAAAAAGATGCTTCCACGCAATCTCCGGATGAAGCGAAAGACAAGGTAGAGAAGCCTGAGATTCATGAGTTTGTCATCGCGAACTTTAAAACCGAAAGCGGCGCTACGTTGCCCCAGGCGCGAGTAGTCTACGGAACTTTTGGCCACCTGAACGCGGCCCGAGACAACGTGGTGCTTCTGCCGTCGCATTACATGGCGGATTGCAACGGATACGAATTTCTCATCGGCCCGGGCCGCGCGCTGGATACCTCAAAGCTCTTCCTGGTGGCGACGGAGCTTTTTGGCAACGGACATTCCTCTTCGCCCAGCAACACGCCGGAGCCTTTTCACGGCCCGCGTTTTCCGGTAACGACGATCCGCGACAACGTGGAGGCTGTGCACCGGTTGCTGACGGAAGAACTGAAAGTCACGCATCTGCGTGCGATTGTCGGATTCTCCATGGGCGCGCAACAGGCATTCCAGTGGGCGGTGAGTTATCCGAATTTTGCGGACAAGATTGTAGCGACAGCGGGCACGGCAAAAACTTATCCACATGGCGTGGTGCGGCTGGAAGGGCAGATTGCCGCGCTCACGGCTGACGCGGCGTTTCAAAACGGCGACTACACCGCGCCTCCGACCAAAGGCCTGGAAGCTTTTGCCACGGTGTGGACAGCGTGGCTGTTTTCGCAGGAGTGGTGGCGCAGGGAATTGTGGAAAGCTTCGTCGCCGCCCGGTACGACGTTTGAACAGACACTGCACGAATTCCGCACGAACTTTATTCCGGGAGCGGACGCAAACAACCTGATCCTGCAATGCCGTACATGGGAGAAGCACGACGTGGGCGCAACTCCGGGCTTCAATGGCGATGTGGAGAAGGCGCTGCGATCCATCAAGACGCCGTTTCTTTATATGCCGTCAGAAACCGACCTTTATTTTCCTATCGGCGACGCGCGGTATGAGGCGGCGATGATGAATACGGGGACGCTCACGCCGATCCCGTCGTTGTGGGGGCATACGGCCGGGGCAGGGCCGAATCCAGAGGACTTGAAGTTCCTGAATGAGAAGATAGGAACCTTCCTGGGGAGGTAGGGCGGGCTTGTCGCCGGGAGCGGCGACCGTGCCGGCTACTACCAGTCGCGCCCGGCGGTGCTGTTTCACTGGTGTCATAATTCGCTATTGATTCGCTTTATAGATGGCGCTATACTCGGCCATCGCCCCAGGGTGTGAGCGGTGAAGATATTTGAAAACAGAGCAAACTGGCAATTAGCAAAGGCTGGAAGCGTTTTTTCGACCCTCTGCCGACTGGACAGCAGGAACCAGCAAATGGCAACAGGTAATTAGCCAGATTCGAGACCGGTTGAACGAGAAAAAAGGGCATCGACAGCCTTTCGACAGTACTGTCGAATTCGGCTTCGCCTTTTGTTTGCAACAAGACGCTTATGGGGGGTGGGGGTCTGGCTGAAGGACACAGGCAGAGGGCTGCAGGAATCGCCGAAAATCCCGTGATCGGAAGGCAAGAAGACCACTGATTAACATTGGATAGACACGGATCAGAATGGTGAAGGCTATTTGCCGTCGTCGTCATCGTCCTTGTCGTCCTTGTCGTCTCCGGCGTCCAGGCCACCGCTGGCAAGCAGGTCGCGCAGAGCACCTTCACCGGCGGCGCCGCGCTGCTCTCCCGCGACGTTGCCGTCGCGATCGATTACGACATAGATCGGGTAGACCTTGGCTTCAAACATGGCAGCCAGGTTGGTATCGTCGGTCAGGACGATGCGGGTCGTACGCGGGTGCTGCTGCAGGTACTTCTTGACCGTCTTCTTAGACTCACCGACGTTGATCGCCAGAATAACAAGGTCTTTGTTGGCATATGCGTCATTGATCCGGTCAACGAAGCCAGCTTCCTGGAGACAGTAGCCGCACCAGGTAGTCCAGAACTCAAGCAGCACCACTTTGCCTTTTACGGATGCATTGTTGAACTTCTCGCCTCCGGTGGTAACGGCATTGAATCGAGGTGCGGCTTCTTTGGGCTTGGTTTTGCCCGTCAATGGTTTGGAAGTGGCGCACAGCAGGCAGGGGATCAACAGGCAGACCATAGCAGGTCGGAGGATTCTTCGTAGTGGCGTTAGCGTTCTCATGGGGCGGAACTCTACCACAGAAAGGCCGCCCGTAGCGTGGCCAATTACGAGTCAAAGCAGGCCTAAACAGTAAACTTCAGCCCAATTCTCAGCAACGAAATTGCTGTGGTGCCTGAGCCTACTGAAGGTTGAAATTGCAGATGCTCAGCGTTGCATTGTCAGGGGCGCTTACCACCATGCCCCAGCCGGTAAGAGTTGTTGCACCGCGTTGATCAGTGGGAACCTGAAGATTGGTTCCCAGCGGAATTTCTGTGGCACCCGGAGGCGTGACAAAGACTGAATAGGTGGCGGCAGGCAGATTTTCTACCAGCCGGAACTGGTACGTCTCACCTGCGGCGTAAGGAACAGCGGACGGGGCAAATGAGTCTCCATCGCGAGCCTGAATTATGCCAGCGGGGCTGAAGTTGATCAGGCTGCTCAAGGCCGGTTGTTGCCCGCTGGAAGCTGGAGCGAAGAAACCAAGCGAGGCGTCCATGGCAGGGGAGGAAGGGGTTGCGGCAAAAGTCGCTGTGAAACCACCCGTCGCGGGAGTGGCGGGAAAGCTAACGCGTTGAGCGTTTGTACCGGCCGGTGAATTTATACAGCCCGCGGGAACAGTAGCGCTCAAGGCGGAAACAATTCCGCCGGCCGTGGAAGCGGCAGCTGTTACGGACGCAGTGACTGAAATACTCTGGGAGACATTATTGCTCGGGTCAGACGCGAACACCGTGATGGTGGCTGTGCCCGTGGAAGTGCTGGTAGTTTGGACAGTCAGCGTAGCTGAACCGGAGCCCCCGGTAATTGAGGTGGTGTCGAAGCTGGCGACGATACCTGAAATTGAGGAAGAGGCGCTGAGATTGACCGTGCCGGTAAAGCCGTTTGTGCTCGTAACGCTAATGGAGTAGGTACCGCTGGCGCCGGCTGTAATCGACTGGGAGGTGGGATTTACGGTCAGGGAAAACTCCGAGTTGCCGCCGCCGGTTCCCGTTGTGGAACCAACGGTGCGACGCGGCGAGATGACGCAACCATTTGCAAGAATCAAAATGCTTACTAGAAAAAATGCCAACCTACGCATTGGGTCTTCCTCTTTTCCGCGGCCGGTCTTAAATAGTAAAGATAATATGTTTGGATTGTCTTTGCATCTCCAAGTGTTTGCCGGTGAAAGCCGGAGAAATGGTAAAGAGTTGAACTATTTTGTAAGACTGAGTTAAGTCTGCTGCTCCGTGAGGAGCCGCAGTTGGATTTTCACGGCTTTTTTAGCAGCCGCAGAGAGAGACGCTATGTTTCCTCAACTCGCCAGGTTCGAAGATGTTGCCATTTTGTTGCTGCGGCTGATGGTTGGAGCCATCTTCGCCACCAGCGGCTGGAGTCACTTAACGGATCCGGCGGGCCGGAGCAAGAGCATAGGCATGAGCAAGGGGTTTACGATTTTTCTGGGCGCGGCGGAAGTGGCGGGCGCTCTGGGCGTGATGTTCGGCATGCTGACGCAACTTGCAGCCGCGGGACTAATCCTGCTGATGCTGGGCGCTATCCAAAAGAAGATTTTTGTATGGAAGACGGGTTTCTGGGGTAAACATGGCAGTGATGGCTGGCACTATGATGTGATGCTGGTGGTGATGAACCTGGTCATCATGGTGACGAACGGAGGCAAATTCGTGTTGTGGATGTAGCGCATCCGAAATCTGGCGCGCGATGCGCTACGGGTGAAGCTATTTGAGCTTCACCAGTCCGACCACATCTCCGCCCCTGGCATCGACGGCGTGAACCCAGACGTTATTAAAGCCGTCTTTCAATTCCGGATACTGGGCAATCATGGCATTTGCCAGATTGCGGGCATCGGTCTGCGTTGCATTGAAGTCAGACGTACTGGGAACAGAGTATTTCATTGAGAGATCAAAGTTCTTATCATTGCGGAAAAAT
>DATCAX010000216.1:0-4266 GCA_036512375.1 Candidatus Angelobacter sp.
ACCGACGTAAGAGGCCGGTTCTTTACATGATCGCGGACGTCGTCCAGCCGGTCTTCGGTCGCGGCCTTTGCGCGCCGCACGGTGCGTTCCAGATCGCTGTATGTTTCGTCCAACCGGTCCTTAACTTTAGCGGATAGGTCCCGTGCCTTATCGGCGATTTCTGCGACGTTATCTCTTATATCGCGCGTCAACTTTTCAGCCTTCATAAAAATCTTCCTCCGTGCTGCTGGGGCAATTATGACAGAGAATCGAGTTCAACATCACTTCGACAGCGTGATATCTGGCGGATAGAGAGGAAAGGGAAATCCAGGTGCTGCTTACAAAAGGGCTGATTCAGCTTCTTCCTTCCGTCAGAATCTTAGAAAAAAACTACAGCGTGGCGTTCGGCTTGGCCATGCCAAGCAAAATCTGGAACAGCAGCAGCCAGCGCTTCAAGCTAACTGTGATCAGGAAATTTTCCTTTGCGTGCTCCTTGCCGTTCCTGCCCAGTTGCGCGGCAAATTCGGGATGCGTAAGCAGATAGCGAATCTGGTAGGCACAACCTTCCACCGAATGCACCAGCACGCCCGTGAGTTTGTGGATGATCTGATTGGGAATGCCGCCTACGGCCCCCGCGACCACGGGTTTTTCCTTCCAGAGACCTTCAGTCACAGTGAGGCCAAATCCCTCTTTCAGAGACTTCTGCACAAGCACGGTTGAAGCGCGCTGCAGCGCGTTAATTTCCAGCGCAGACCACGGCGGCAGGTTCAGGATGATGATGTCGGGATCATCGCCTGCTGCTTCCATGACTTCCTGAAGCACCACAGCGCCCTCAGGATCGTCCGTGGCGCCGCCCCCGGCGAGCACCAACTGGCAGTCCACGTATTTTTTCACCAGCTTGTAGGATTCAACCACGCCTACGGGGTCTTTGAGCCGGTCAAAGCGGGATATCTGCGTGATCACAGGGCGCGAGCGGTCAATGCCGAAGTCGTCGCAAACTTTGTTGACGTACTCCTCAGGAAGGTCTTTGTTCTTTTCTGAAAGCGGATCAATCGACGGATAGAAAAGATACTGCGGGCTGGCGAGCTGGCGCGTAAACGCCGAAGCCGAGAAGACGGTGGCATCATACTGTTCGACCATTGGCTTCAGGAAATCCCAGACTCCCGGGTGCGGATTGGAAAGATCGAGGTGGCAGCGCCATATCCACTTGCCTCGCTTTTGCGATTTTGAGCGGATCAGCCCCACCGGTTGCGGGTCGTGGATCACGAACAGGTCTTCAGCAAACTCCATACGCTGGCGGTTCTGCTCGCTATAGGACATGAAAATGTCCTTGATCTGCTGCGTCAGATTAAATTCGCCACCGTGCAGCGCGTTGTGAAAGCCTTTTGTGACTTCATAAAAGTCATTGCCGCCGGTGATCACGTCCCAGCGCGTGGGGATTTCCAGCTCATTCATCAGAGGAATCAGCCGGTTCAAAATTTCAGCCACTCCGCCGCCCATCGCCGTGGAGTTGACCATCTTGACTGTCTTGCCGCGAAGATGGCGGGCAAGGAAGCGGATCTCATCCAACTCCGGCTTGCCGATAATGGGCGCGTAGTCTTCAAATCGCGGAGGCGCCGGCGGGGGAGGTTGTTCTGTGCTGATGCGTGGGTGCTTACGGCGTTCAATAAAATGTGCGTGTAAATCTGTCTGGCGGAAGCGGCGTTCAGTAACGCCCGCGATAGGTGCGGCGCCGTTCTGCTTCACCGTTTTCTCTGCGATGTTGGTCTTTTCCTGTTGCGCCTGCCTGGGACCATCAGCCTCCACTTTTTTGTCAACCACTGTTGTCTTCCACTCCGGGTTTCTAGCCTTCATCGATTGCTCTCCAAACCATGCTCGGTTGCCGGGAAAATTCCTCGGGTTGCGGCCTGATCACGCGCGGCTCATTTCGGTTTCGATAATCTTCAGGATGCTGCGCCGGACGCCTTCCAACGTGGACGTGTAGATATCAATGCGGTTGAGCTTGTCGGCAGCCTGGGCCAGGTCCAGTTCGTGCTCCAGCCAGACGGAAAAATCATTGGTGTTCAGCTTGAGGCGCAGCCGGGCGTCTATGTAGTGGTAATAGATGGCGTGAATGCTGATTTTGTGCAGACCGTCAGCAAACTCTTCAAGATTGCGCGCAACATAGGGCGTCGGCACCACTACCAGATCAGAAGCCATAAGGTGAAATGGCTCCATGGCCACCCGCGTAGCCGCCCGCGGGTTCTTCTGCAGATAGGTCTCAATAATGTGGATCAGCCGCTCGCGCAGGGTGGCGATGGAAGTAAATTCGCGCACATCGATCGCGGCCAGCCGCTCCGCCAGTTCAACTTCATTGCAAGAAGCAAAGGCCCAATGGGAAAAGTCGTTGGAAAATCCCTCGCGGATAAAGTGGTGCTCCGCCAGGGTCTCAAAAGTGTGCTGAAAGATGGATGATTCCGGACATGTGCGTATCGCTTCCAGCAACTCCTGGAGCGTCGTGGCCTTTTCCCGTACGATCCTGAGAAGGTGCGCCGCAGAGTTGAAATAAAACGGCGAACGCGCCCAGCGTGGCCGAGTTGTGGGCAACTGAGGTGCGGTAGCCATGGAACTCCCCCTGCTATCGGGCTGCTGCCCGAACTGTTGTAACTGAGATTGATAAGATGTTCGGGAAACCAGCCCTGTTGCGCCATGGGCCACTTTTCGAGCGGTGAAAAAATCAGTGGCGGCGCATTCCCGAGGTTGGGGGGGCGAACAGGAATGAGAAGCCGATGCCGATCAGCATCATCCAGCCGAGATTGGCGCGGGCCGCTTCATTGGCCACCTGAATGTTCCCTGTGGGAGCGAAAAGGAAACTGGCAAATATCAGGGCGGCAAGCACGGTGCCCAGGATTCCTGCCCGCGAGCCGAAGAACGCTGCTGTTACCAGTAGGACCGTGGTAAAGATGAGTGGCACCATGTTTTTCCATTCATGGCCGCCAGCTGCGGCGCTAAGCCCCACAGCCGCAATCGCGCAAACCACCCCACCGATAGCGGCATCAATGAGCGGGATGGTCCAGAGCTTTCCCGCCGCAGTTTTCATCCCGGATTTGCTGATCAAATGGGCTACCTGCATGATTCTCTCTTGAATTAGGATGACAAAAGTCAGGGTTGCTGTGGGATAAATCGAGAGCTGACCGGAAGATTTCGAGAGCTGCGCCAGAGAGCTGCGTCGGAAAGTACCATCGGGCGTGGTGATCTGCTACAACCGATGTCGCCGCTAAATCCGATTAAATATGGGTTTTAGAATCCAGCATCTACTCTGGATTTGGCTCGCAATTCAGCATCGTATAGATTTAAGGTTTCGCCGGGCCCCGAACAAGATTCATGTTCCATGCATACTGCTGATCCATTTCTTTTTCAGCTGTTTTTCATCTTCGTGTGGGCCAAACTCTTTGGCGAAGCCTTTGAGAGGATGCACCTTCCCGCCGTGCTGGGTGAGATCCTTGCCGGCGTGCTTCTGGGGCCGTATGGCGCGCGCCTGGTGGTTCCCACAGATGCGATCTACGCCATTGCCGGAATTGGCGCCATATTCCTTCTATTTACCGTCGGGCTGGAAACGCAGCCAAAAGACCTGATCAGCGTGGGCCGCACTTCACTCTACGTGGCTCTGGCCGGGATTGCGGTGCCATTTATCTTTGGCGTCGCGTACATGACATTTCTGCACCGTCCCACGCATGAAGCAGTATTTGTAGGGGCCGCCATGGTGGCGACCAGCGTCGGCATTACGGCGCGTGTGCTGGGCGACATGAATTTGCTGCAATCGGTTTCGGCCCGGATCATCCTGGGTGCAGCTGTCTTCGACGATGTGCTGGGAATGATCGTGCTGGCCGTAGTGGTTGGGCTGGTTTCTTCCACCGGCCTGGAATGGGCACAGCTTCTTATCACAGCGATTGAGGCCATCGGGTTTGCCCTGCTCATGATGTTTTATGCGCCGCGTGTGGTCAAGCGCATGGAACCCGGCATGGAGCGAATGTCCACGCAGGACGCGCCATTGATCATCGCTTTGGCCATCTGTCTGGGACTTTCGTACGCAGCCGTGAAGATCGGCATGGCGGCAATCATCGGCGCGTTTTTTGCCGGACTGGCGTTTGCCGAATACTCACCGCGATGGAACCTGCGTTCGCGCGTGTTCTCCATCAACGAATTCCTGGCTCCTTTTTTCTTTTTCAGTATGGGCGCCCGCATGAATATGTCGGTTTTCGATAGCAAGCTGCTGGTTTCGGCCTGCGTGATCTCACTGCTGGCCAT
>DATCAX010000217.1:0-16510 GCA_036512375.1 Candidatus Angelobacter sp.
GGGGAACTTCACAGCGACAACGTCGTCACTGCAAGCCGTGGTTACTAAAATCGCCAAGTCCCTTTGCCATAAAAAGTGCGGCCCAGCATGCTAGTAATCCCGCCCTGTTCGGAGAAAATCTCCACATGCTCCTTGTTGAAAAGATTCTTCGCTCCCATGCTGAACTCGACGGATGGCATGGGACGCCAAGCAAGCTTGCTGTCCACTTGCGTGTACCCGGGCACGCGCTGGTAGGTTCTCCTGTCCACGAAAGAAAGCTCCGAGCCCAAGCCAAGCGTCCGGGTCAAGTTGACGGAGGAATCCATGGCAAGCTTGTGACGGGGCGTGCTTCCGTTGATCTGCGCAGCGGTATCTGCAGCGGAATTGGCCGACTGCACCATGGCCATCTCAATAAAGGAATACGCAGCAGACAGGTGCACTCGCTCCGTGGGCACCCAATGGGCTGAAAACTCACCGCCAAATGAGGCTCCGGAAACGTTGTTTTGTTGAATAGCCGGCAGCACTAACCGCGATGGCGGCCCGGGTTCAAAGAATGGCAGTCCCGCTTCGCTTCCGATCAAACCGGAATACAGGTTGTAAAACGTCGCCAGATCGAAGGACAGTGTCTTGCGAGGCTGAATGCGGTATCCCATCTCAAAAGCATTGACTCTTTCCGGCTGAATGTCCGGGTTTCCGAAGTAACGCACCACTTCAGTTCCGGCGGGCCCGGGAAAAGCAGCGAGATTGACTCGGAGCATGGTGTCAACGGGAGACAGGCTTCGGTTGGCCAGGGAATAAGCCAGCCATACCGAGTGCGCGGGGTTGATCTTCCACAGGAGCCGGGCGTTTGGCTGGAATCCCATGCCATTCAAGCTGTTGTGGTCAGCTCTCAAGCCGGTGGTGAAGCGGACGGCACCATTCGCGAACAACATTTCATCCTGAACAAACGCACTAGCAATCTCGAAGTTCGGGTTGCTGGGGTCCATCCAGATGACGGGGCTGGTAATTGCTGTCCGTCCGGCCCGGCAATCGAACTGCAGGCCAGCTACGATGTTATGGCGATCGCCCACGGGCATCGCGTGCTGGACCGACAGGCTGGCCACATTGCCGTTAATGTCGAGTACACTCCCAGGTTCGGTCACATGCGAGTAAGAAGCCTGGACAGCGGTTTCTGAACCCGTCAAAGACTTGTGGATCCAGTGCGCCTGAAGGTTTGTGCCGCCATCCCCCTGAGAATCGGCGAAGGAAGAGATATATGGAGGCGTGTAGGAAAATCTCTCGCTCATTACGCCAGCCTTACTGCCGAGGACATCTCCCTCCAGCGTGAACATATCACGCTCTGAAGTTCTGGTGTCGATGCGGAAACCGCCTCTGGTGGCCCGCCAGGAGTCATGAGCGGGCTGGCCCAGAAAGGGCACGGTGGGCCCGTCATCAAAGTATTTTGAGGAAATTCGGTAGGTGGTGGACTTGCCCAGCTTGCCACCGTAGCGGGCAGATGCGAAATTTCGTTCCAGGTTGCCGGCGCCTGCCGTTACCAGCGCGCCCCGTGTTTCCTGGGCAGACTTGGTGATGATGTTGATCACGCCGTTGACAGCGTTCGTGCCCCATACGGTCGCCCCCGGCCCGCGTATGACTTCAATCCGCTCGATGTCCTCGAGCATGACGTCCTGCTGGCTCCAATCTACACCGGAAAATAAAGGATGGAAGACGCTGCGGCCATCAATGAGTACGAGCATTTTGTTGGCATATTGCGCAGCAAAGCCGCGGGCCGAAATGGCCCAAGTGCTGCCGTTGATCTGGCTGACGTCGAGCCCGGGAACGGTGCGCAAGAGTTCAGGAACGCTGGTCGCAGCGGAATTGCGGATCTCCTGCTGCGTGATCACGTAGATGGCCGCCGCGGTGTCGCTGAGCCTTTGCTCCTTCTTTGACACCGAGGTGACTTCTATTTTGGAGAGTTGCTCCGGGCTAAGTTGTGTCAGGTCAGGCTGCTGGTCCTGGGCGCTGGAGAAGGCAGTCAGCGTAAGAACGCAGAGCAATCGGCAGCTCCAACGAAGGGCAAATCTGGATGTAGCGAAAAATGGATATTGAGCGATCATTTTCTTCCCCTATACAGCAAGCGGTACCGGAACACGCGCATTCGGTCGTCTTTTTCATCCATCGGCCAATCTACTCATTCTCTTTAAATGAACTTTAGTCACGCCAAGGGACAGATAACTGTGACCTGAGAGAGTAGAGAAATCCCTGCCCCTGCCGATGGTTCTTACAACAGGTGAGATTTTCCTAACATGGAAAACCGCCTGGGAATCCGGTCCGAGGCAGTGAGGTCAATATGAAGGCGATCGCGGATGTAAAGGCGTTCGTAGCGGGAAATGCGCTGTTAACACAATCTCCGGGGGAAATCATCCGGACGGATTCAGTACTGTTGGCCGATGATGATGCGATTTCGCGCGCGATGCTGGAATCATGCCTGCGGAAATGGGAGTTCAATGTAACTACGGCGAAAGACGGGCTGTATGCGTGGCATGAATTGCAGAAGAAAAACGCTCCCAGCCTGGTGATTCTTGACTGGATGATGCCGGGATTTTCCGGAATCGAGCTTTGCCGCAGGATACGCGCTCGCGGCACGTCGCCTTATCCTTACATATTGTTGCTGACATCAAGAGACTCCAAACAGGACGTAGTGGAAGGCCTGGATGCCGGAGCGGACGATTACCTGACCAAGCCTTTCAATGTGAATGAACTGAAAGCGCGGCTGCAAGTCGGACGGCGAATTCTACAGCTGCAAAATGACCTGCTGCGCAAGGAAGAAGAGCTTCGCTTTGAAGCTTCACATGACCGGCTTACCGGATTGTGGAATCGTGGCGCCATTCTCGATTTCCTGGGGCGTGAGGTGGAGCGCGGCAAGCGTAGCGGAGACCCCGTCGGCACATTGCTGATTGATATTGATCACTTTAAGAGCGTCAACGATCTTCATGGTCATCAGGCAGGAGATGCGGTGCTTCGCGAGGTCGCGCAACGGCTTGGCTTTGGCTTGCGCAGATATGATTGGCTCGGACGATACGGAGGTGAGGAGTTTCTCGTTGTGCTCGCCAACTGCAATGCTGAAGTCGCCACCGTTTGCGCGGAAAGGCTTCGCCAGGCGGTTGCATCTGAACCCATCCAGATCGGCGACGTGAAGCTGAGCGTCACGATAAGTATTGGGACGACCGTTTCCTCGCATGAACACGATCTGACAGATGACCAGTTGGTTACTATCGCAGATGCGGCGCTCTATCGCGCCAAGAACCGCGGACGCAACCGCGTTGAAACAGGTGAGTATGCTGACCTTTTCCCCGCGACTCCCGCAGCTTCGTTGCCCGCATCAGTCGATCACATTCCGCCGGTTCAGGAGGCAGGACGGATCGTGTTGACTTGAGTATCCAAAGCCGGAACACTCACGGCGCCGATCGGATACCGCGGCAGCACTTCGCGCAGCGCCCACTCAATACGGTTCACCGAATCGTTGATGAGCTGAAGCTGCATTTCGTCCAGCCCTGAGCGGTTTTGCGCGCCCAGAAATTTGATTACCTGCAGCGCGTTGCGGATATGATGATTGAGTTCCGCAATGGTTTTCATTCGCTCCGCCACCAGCTCCCGGCTGGCCTTCTCTTCCCTCGCCATCTGGAAAAACAGTCCGCCGGCAAACAATCCCGTGAGGCCGTTGCTGAAGATCAGCATATCCAGCCGAGGCAGGCCTTCCTTCAGCAGGAGCCGGTCCAGGATGATACCCATCGCGGAGACGATCACAAAAACCAGCGATGCGAACAAGCCGCTACGACGAAACCACAACGATTCAACCGGAAGTTTATCTTTGGTCACAGTAATTCATTTTAAAGCAAATCTTATGCAGAAATCGAAGCTGGATTAGCCTTTTACCAATCTTTATCTTACTGTCGCTGCGCTCCAAACCGCTTTGAGCGTAGTGGTGTTGAGAACTCTTTCAGCCTCACGGCGGCGGCTCGGCGCGTGGTCGGCCTCGCCACATAGCTCCTACTCCACGGTGACAGACTTGGCCAGATTGCGCGGTTGGTCGACGTCGCAACCACGGCGCACCGCAATGTGATATGCCAGCAGCTGCAGCGGCACCACTTCCAGAATCGGCAGCAGCAATTCCGGGGCATGCGGCACATACAACACGTGGTCGACTGATTCTTTGATCTCCTCATCGCCCTCGGTGGCCACGGCAATTACGATGCCGGAACGCGCTTTTACTTCTTTCACGTTTGACATGGTTTTTTCATAACGCAACACCGAGTTCGGATCGTTCAAATCTTTCGTCGCCACCATCACCACCGGCAGGTTTTCATCGATCAGCGCATTCGGGCCGTGTTTCATTTCGCCCGCGGGATAGCCTTCAGCGTGGATATAGGAAATTTCCTTCAGCTTGAGTGCGCCTTCCAGCGCAATGGGATAATGAATGCCTCGGCCAAGGAAAAGAAAGTCCTGCACGCGGTAATACTGCTTGGCCAGCGCCTCACAGTCTGCGTCGCGGGCAAGAATTGTCTCCAGCTTTGAAGGCAGCTTGAGCAATTCGTCAATGTAGCGCCGGGCATCTTCGGTTGACGTGGCGCCGCGCAGTTCTCCCAGATAAAGCGCCAGCAGGAACAGCGCGGTCAGCTGCGCCGTAAAAGCCTTCGTCGAGGCCACGCCGATTTCCGGTCCAGCATGCGTGTAAACCGTGCCGGAAGCTTCGCGGGCAATCATTGCGCCCACCACATTGCAGATGGCCAGCGTCTTGGAGCCTTTGGCTTTGGCTTCGCGCTGCGCGGCAATCGTATCCGCGGTCTCGCCGGACTGCGTGATCAGCAGCGTGATTTCCTTGTTCGACGTAATGGGATCGCGATAGCGCCATTCGCTGGCATAGTCCACTTCCACGGGAATGCGCGCCAGCCGCTCGATCATGAATTTGCCGGCCAGGGCGGCATGCCAACTGGTGCCGCACGCGGCGATGTTGATCTTCTCTACGTTGCGCAACTCGTCTTCCGTCACGTCCATCTCTTCCAGAAAAACGCGGCCGGAATCAAGCGACACGCGCCCCAGCGTGGTGTCCCGCACGGCGCTTGGCTGCTCATAGATTTCCTTGAGCATGAAATGCTTGAAACCGCCCTTCTCCGCCATGATGGGATCCCAGGTTACGTGCTGGATTTCGCGCACCACCGGCTTCCCATCAAAATCCATCAGTTGCACACCGGAGGTAGTAATCACGGCCAGGTCACCATCCTGAAGGAAGAAGAGGTCGCGTGTGTGGTTCAACACCGCCGGTATATCTGACGCAACAAAATATTCGTTCTCGCCCATGCCGATGACCACGGGCGGACCGTTGCGCGCCGCAACAATCTTGCTGGGCTCGTCTTCTGAAATCACAGCCAGGGCGAACACGCCGGTGAGCTGTTTCACCGTCTTGCGCACGGCTTCTTCCAGGCTGGGACGATGCCCACTGTTATGGCGGTAAATTACTTTCTCAATCAGGTGCGCGATGACTTCAGTATCGGTCTCCGTGGAAAACTTGTGCCCTTCTTCAATCAGCTTTTTCTTGAGCGACAGATAGTTTTCTACGATGCCGTTGTGAACCACCACGATCTTGCCGGTGCAGTCGCGATGCGGATGTGCGTTCTCTTCCGTCGGCCGTCCGTGCGTGGCCCAGCGCGTGTGGCCGATACCCCAGATGCCTTCCAGCGGCTTCAAACGAATCACTTCTTCCAGGTTGCGCAGCTTGCCTTCTGCGCGCCGGATCTGTAAGGCCCCGCCATTGCCATTGCCGCACACGGCAATCCCGGCGGAGTCATACCCGCGATATTCCAGCTTCCTTAGGCCCTCAATAATGACGGGCACAACACGTTTTTTTCCTACGTACCCTACAATTCCGCACATAATTTAAGAATCCTGCCAACTGATGAAGCGTCAAGTCTAATGTCAGGGGAGTTTCCCCAGACTCTTACAGCACGCCAAACGCCAACCACGAACAATTGGACTCTGAGATTCACGGGGGAGATTCTGAATTAAATACTACTCCGCCACCCCGCGGCGGAGATTATCCGTAACATCCCGAAAGGGCAGTGAAAACATTTGCGCTTCGCAGGGGAAAACCCTGGGCCGCCGTTCAGCCCTTGGCACGAACCGACTACTCCTCAAACCGATATGAGAATTCTTCAATCACCGGGTTGGTGAGCACTTCTTTGGCGATGCGCTCCACTTCGGTTTTGGCGGCGTTTTTGTCCAGGCCGCCATCCAGGTTCAGTTCAAAGAACTTGCCCTGGCGGACCGCGCCCACCCCCTGGTATCCCATCTTCTTGAGCGCGCCGTGAATGGTCTTGCCCTGAGGATCAAGGACGGTGGTCTTCAACATTACTGTGACATAAGCCTTCATGGATAAAACGATTATACTGAGTCATCGAACTCACGTCAGTCGCCAGCACTCACGGCCTGACTCAAAACTGTGTCCTTCCCATCGACCCGTCTTCATCTCAATGTACGCATGACAATGGATGTGGTTTTTCATCTTCCGTGACCTGTACCCCGTCCTGTCCTGCTTGATCGAGGAGCATCTCTCTCCCCTGTGGCTTATCACTACACCAGTGATCCCGGTGAACCCATCTCCTGAAACCTCACCTCCGGGTCTTCCCATTGCAAATACAGCACTTAGCTCATTTTGGCAAGCTTGGCCAGGCAACTGCACCTATACCCGGCGAGGACTTCCCCCACTCACGAAAACTTGGAGGCCCCTATGAAGCGGTATTTACTTTTAACAGTCGTTGCAGTTGCTTTTGTGATGGCGACAGGCTGCGGCGGTAATGGGAATCTCACCACCGCCGGACCAACAAACGCCACTATCAACACCACCGACGGTCTGAATGATCAGATCGTGAAGTTTGAGCTTTCCGTCAGTTCGCTCACGCTTACTGGAAGCGGAACCACTACCAACACGGGCAACCTGCTTTCCAAAACGTCTGAGGTTGAGTTTGTCCATCAGGCAGGATCGTTTGAACCCTTGTCGCTGGTCAACATTCCGCCGGGAACCTATTCCGGAGCGTCGCTTACGGTTGGAAACCCGGAAGTGGTGGTGATGAACAATGCAGTACCGCCCGCGCCGGTAAAAATTACGGCGACTCTCACCAGCCCAAGCGTAACCGTCACTTTCATAGGGCCAATCACCGTGACCAGCAGCAACTCCTTGGTCATCAACTTTGACCTGGACCTGGCCAGTTCGGTAGTGCTTAGCGGCACGCCGCCGACTTCTGCATCCGTGACCGCGAAATTCAATGTGACCACCGCCACGGCCAACAACTCCGACGAAGACAGCGGCGAAATGGACGACGTTCACGGCAGCGTGACCGCGATTGCAGCGCCTAACTTCACCATCCAGACCAAAACCAGCAGCATCGTTTTTGCCACGGACAGCAGCACGCAGTTCAAGGATGGCATCACGTCGCTTTCACAGTTGAAGGTGGGTGACATTGTTGAAGTGGATGGAACCACCAAGCCCGACGGCAGCAAGCTGGCCACCAAGATCGGCGTGGAAGAAGGCCAGAGCGGTGAAGAAGCTGAAGGCGTGATTACCGCGGTGACCGGAACGCCGGCCACGCAGATCACGATTGCCCATCAGGTTGATTCTTCTGGCACGACAACTCCGCCTGTAACGGTCGATGTTGCCATTGCCGCAGGTACCACGTTCTCCGTCCGGACAGACAAACTGAACCTGGGCGGCACTGCGCCTGCCTTCGATGCCAGCCACATCGGCAAAGGCCAGCGCGTTGAAGCCGATACCGGCAGCAGCACAGCCACGCCAATGGTCGCAGACAAACTGAAACTGCGCGAACAGGCGCTGGTTGGAACAGTTTCCGCAGCAAGCGCGTCAGGCTTTACGCTTACGCTGAACGCCAGCTCCGCTTTTGCAACCTTGACCGGTCAATCCACGGTTGCGGTTTCAGTGGTGAGCGGCACCAACCTGAAGGTCACACCCGCGAACACCAACACCGTGCGTGTGCGTGGTCTTATCTTCTTCAACACAGGCACATATAGCATGACCGCATCGCGCGTTGACGACAATAAATAACCAGCATTACCAACCCGCAAAAAACTGGGTCCGCTTCGGCGGGCCCTTTTTTGTTTGGAATGAAGCTAGCGAGCCTGCGCTGAGCTGCAGCACTTCTTCGCTTCTTCGGTCACCACGGTCCGCGTCTGACCGAGCGCGCGATTGAGTGACTGTTTGGGAATCGAAGTCACGAGCGGCTTCAGCAGCCAGCCCAGCCCGGTGGGCATGTCGCGAGTGAGTGAGAGGGCTTCACATTGCAGATAAACGCCACCATCTTTTTCTTCAAAGCGCCAATAGGTATTCAGCCGCCACAGATAGCCATGGCCGGTGCCAACGGGCAGCTCTTCGCCATCTGGCTTGGCAGGATCTTTCACTTCAGCAATGCGCGTGCTGATGGAGTTGGAATAAACCTTGCTTGAGTCCACGCTACCCCAGTGGACGTCATACGTCGTATTGAAATCGACCGTGGTGAATCGCTTCTGATGCAGGCGCAGGAACATCTTGAAATCGTCACCGTTATGGGCAATCGTTCGTGACGCACTCACGTCCGGCTTGTAGAGATCGGCACGGCGGTCGTAATCCTTCACGATCGGCAGCGTCCTGGCCAGCGTAGCGCCGGGAATAAAGATGAGTCCCACCCAGTGATGCACCATGCCGTCCGGAACGTCTGAACTCACGCCGGAAGCCTTGGTTTCCAGCTTTTCCACCAGGATCTCGCCCTGCTTGAGCTGGTCATAAGCCTGGTGTCTGGCGTCAGGGTTCATGCCATCAATGTAAAGAAACGTCCCTCCCGGACGGAGCTCGCCGGCAAACCGGGCTTCCGTGGCCGCAACGTAGCGGTCAAAAGCAACGGCGGTCTTCTGCTTCAGCTCGGCCGCCGACGCGGCGGGACTTAAGGCGAAACCAATCAGGAGCGTGGCAAGAATGGAAAGAATATGAAGTCGTCTCATGAAAAAATGTGAAATCATCTGTTCCATTAAGATGCACGGTTCCGGGCCATGTATCAAGGCGTTTCCAGGCAGGTTATCGCCAGATGAGGCAGTTGACCTGAAATTTACCCGGTTTTTACATCGACTTCCGGGCGGAAGATTCCAGAGGGCAATTGCGTTCAGCTTCCTAAAGTTTTAGTACCTATGGAGGCGGCGTCCGCGCGAATCTGGGTTAAACTCTTCTCACCCCTCCCCATTTTGGCTCGGATTTGAGTATGGCAAATAACCACCGGTCAGACATATTGTTCTTTTTCGGCGTGATCCTCTCTCTGTGGGTCGCATACAGCGTGCGCGACGTACTCATGCTTATCTATGTGAGCGCGCTGTTCGCGGTGGTGCTGTCGCCGGCCATTGGCATGATTCAGAAGATGCGGCTCGGCGGGTGGCGCGCCGGACGCGGCTTTGCCATTGTCTTTCTCATTCTTATGCTGGCGCTGGCAGGCACTCTGTTTGCGGTATTTGCCCTGCCTCCGGTTTATCGCGATGGCCGCAACTTCTCCGCTGACTGGCCCCGCCATCTGGCCGAACTCACCGATGGAATCAAGCGCCTTCCCTTTGCTGCCAAGATAGACCCGGCGGGATTGCAGAAATATGCTGCCGAGATTGCCGGTGGCGCTGGCGGCCTCTTTCTGAACCTTGCCGGCGGCATTTTCGGGCTTTTTACCGCATTCATTCTTACCGCATACTTCATCATTGATGGCGATCGCACCTTTCACTGGGCCGTATCAATGTTTCCGCTTGGGCAACAGCACCGGCTAAATACAACTCTATTGCGCGCGAAAGCCCGGATGCGCAACTGGCTGATTGGCCAGTCAATGCTCATGCTGAGTCTTGGAGTCTGCAGCCTGATCGTCTATTGGGCTCTCGGCCTGAAATACTTCTATCTGCTGGCGATGTTTGCCGGCATCGCCAATATCCTGCCTATTGCCGGCCCTATCAGCGCTGTCGTGCTGGCATCGGCGGTGGCCATCATGGACTCGCCGCAGAAACTGGTTGGCGTAATCATCTTCTTCGCTGTTTATCTCCAGATTGAGAGCGTCTTTCTCTCTCCGCGCATTATGCGCCACACGCTGAACCTGTCACCACTCACTGTGATCATCGCGCTCTCATTGGGTGGCGCGCTGGCCGGCGTTGTGGGTGCATTGGTCTCTGTTCCGACTGCGGCGCTCGTGATGGTACTGGTGGATGAATACCTGGTAAAACGCAAGCCAGTAGAGGCGGCGAAAGCTGCTTCGGCGGGGGATTAGCAACTGCTCTTACCCCATGGACGCGAAGGTCGCAAAGCAAGCTGCTCATGTTTGGGTGATGCGGACTAGTAATGGCTCGACGGGCATTCGTAATCCTTCGTGCCCTTGGCGACCTTTGCGGTAAATCTTCCCGCTGGCATGCCTCCGAGTCTCCGTGTTGAGATTCTCGCCTGATGCTAAAATCTAATTTCAACAGTCACCATGGCCAGCAAAATTCCAGTCGGCATTCTCGGCGCTACCGGGACCGTCGGGCAGAGATTCATCCAACTGCTCCACGAACACCCGTGGTTTGAAATTACATGGCTCGCGGCATCCGACCGCTCAGCGGGCAAGCTTTACCCCGAAGCCGCCAAGTGGAACCTGGCCACACCGATCCCCGCCAACATTGCCGCCATGAGGGTTTCTGCCGCCGCGCCGGACAGGAGCACGCCCAAACTGGTATTCGCCGCGCTTGATGCCACGGCCGCGCAGCAGATTGAGCCAGCCTTCGCCGACGCTGGCCATGCCGTGGTTTCCAACTCCAGCGCGTTCCGCATGGCGGAAGATGTTCCTCTGATCATTCCCGAAGTCAATGGCGACCACGTTCCGCTCATCAAGACGCAGAAATGGTACAAGAAAAATGGCGGCTTCATGGTGACTAACCCCAATTGCTCCGCCATTGGACTGGTGCTGGCGTTGGCGCCGTTGCACCGCCGCTTCGGCATCGACAAGATTTTCGTTGCTACCATGCAGGCCATCAGCGGCGCGGGGTATCCTGGCGTGCCCTCCATGGACATCCTGGGCAATGTGATTCCCTACATCGCCAAGGAAGAAGACAAGATGGAAGCGGAAACGCGCAAGCTGCTGGGGTCACTGGTAGAAAGCTCGCTGGACGGCTCGCGCATCATTGACGCCGACCTCGCGCTGAGCGCGCACTGCAACCGCGTGGCCGTGGAAGACGGCCACACCGAATCAGTCTCACTCAAGCTGCGCAAGCCCGCGACGGCGGAGGAGATCATCGCGGCCTGGAACGATTTCCGATGTCTGCCGCAGAAGCTCAAACTGCCCACAGCGCCGGAGCAACCCATCATTTATGAAACCGCGGTGGATCGCCCGCAGCCGCGCCTGGATCGTGACCGCGGACGCGGTATGTCGGCCGTCGTCGGCCGTCTGCGCCCCTGCAACATCTTTGACTGGAAATTCACCGTGCTCTCCCACAACACCATCCGCGGCGCAGCCGGTGCAGCCGTGCTGAACGGCGAACTGCTTAAAGCACAGGGATATCTAGGGTGATCGCGCCTGTACTTAATCGCGCCGATCTGCGGACGCGTGATCCGCAAAAAACCTCCTGCCGAGTCTTGCTCCGTGCCTCCGTGCCTCCGTGGTGGATGTTTTGTTGTAGCCAGGTGCGCTCATGATCGTGATGAAATTCGGCGGCACCTCCGTACAGGATGCCCAGGCCATCGACCGCGTCGCGGCCATTGTGCGTGAACGACTGCATGAGCGGCCAGTGGTCGTGGTAAGCGCGCTGGCCAAAATCACTGATCAGCTTCTGGCAATGTCTTCCGCCGCCGGCGCCGGGAACCGTGAAAAAGCTCTCGAACTTTCCCGCGCCGCCCGTAAGCGCCATTACAACTGTGCATGTGATCTGCTGGGAACGCATGCGTTCGAGCAGATTGCACCGGAACTGGAAGCCGACTTCAACGGCCTGGACGAGCTTTTGCGCGGTGTTGTTGCCGTGGGCGAACTCACGCCCCGGACCATCGACACGATTGCCGGCTTCGGTGAGCGTGTCTCTTCCAAGATCGCCGCCGCGGCGTTTTCCCAGCGCAACATTGAGGCCACGCACATTGATTCACGCCGGTGCATCGTCACCGACACAAGCTTCGGCAAAGCCGTCCCGCAATTTGAAGAGACTGACGCACGTCTGGCGGAAACCGTGAAGCCGCTGCTGGACCGCAAGCGTGTGCCGGTGATGGGCGGCTTTATTGCTTCCACGCGAGAAGGCATTGGCACTACTCTGGGCCGCGGCGGATCGGACTTTAGCGCTGCCATCATCGGCGCGGGCCTGAATGCCGAGCGCATAGAGATATGGACAGACGTGGATGGCATGATGACGACCGATCCCAATCTCTGTCCGGACGCGCGCCGCATCAAGAACATCAGCTTTGAGGAAGCTGCGGAGCTGGCGTATTTTGGCGCGAAAGTTCTGCATCCGGCCACGCTGCTGCCGGCCATCCAGAAGAATATTCCGGTTCTGATTCTCAACTCGCGCAATCCCAAATGCGAAGGCACGCGCATAACTGCCACGGCGCCTAAGAGCAAAAATATCTTCAAGGCCATTGCCGCCAAGAAGCGCATTACCGTGGTGGACGTGGTGGCCACGCGCATGCTCATGGCACACGGCTTTCTCAAGAGTATCTTTGAGGTCTTTGCCAATCATCGCTGCCCCGTGGATATGGTTTCCACTTCTGAGGTCAGCGTGTCGGTCACCGTCGATTCGAATGAATCCATCGCAGCCATCGCCGCAGATCTGGCCAAGTTAGCCGACGTGAAGTATGAAGGCCGCAAAGCCATCGTCTGCCTGGTAGGCGAAAACATTAAGAGTACGCCGGGGATCGCCGCCAAAGTATTCAGCGCCATCCCTGACGCCAACATTCACATGATCTCCCAGGGCGCGTCGGAGATTAATATAGGGTTTGTGATTGATGAAGAAGCGGTCCCTGACGTAGTCTCGCGCCTTCATCGAACATTCTTTGCTGAGGTAGATCCGGAGGTCTTCGCGTGAAAATCCTGGTGCTTGGTCGCGGCAAAACCGGCGCCTTGGCGGCTGAAGTGGCGAAAGAGCGTGGGCATGAAGTCCGCTCGCTGGCCAGCCAGGAAAACCAGGACGGCCGCGCCCTCACGCCGGCGACGCTGAGAGGAATCGATGCCGTGGTTGATTTCACCACGCCGCACGCCGTCATCCCTAACATCATTCGCTGCGTCGAAACTGGAATTCCGGTGGTGGTAGGCACGACCGGCTGGTACCAGCACATCGAGAAAGTTCGCGAACTGACGACGGAACGCGGGGGAGCAGTGCTGTATGGCTCCAATTTTTCCATAGGAATGAATTTCTTCTTCAAGGCCGTCAAGGCCGTGGCGCCGATTCTGAAACATAACTATCGCGGCAGCATCGTGGAGCGCCACCATATTCACAAGAAAGACAAGCCGTCCGGTAGCGCTGTGACCATCCAGAAACTTCTGGAATCGAATTCCGGCGAAACTGTCGAGGTCGCTTCAGTCCGCGAAGGCGAAACCGTGGGCATGCACCTGGTCATGCTTGACTCAGCCAATGACACGATCCTATTTACTCATGACGCTAAATCGCGCGTCGGCTTTGCCGAGGGCGCGGTGCGCGCCGCCGAGTGGATCAAGGGCAAAACCGGATTTTATGAGTTCCCGGAGATCGTCGACCAGCTTTAGCTCGATCTAACAAATAGGATTTCAACAATCCCTTATTACGACAGGTCGGGGGTATCGTCATGGCTGGACAAGTGCCCCCACAGGTTTGGCAGTGCCTGAGTTCGCATTCACCTCTGCCACATAGCTCAGCCGTTTTTTCTCATAGCTGGTTCCCATTTTGGAACTATAACTAAGATATAAATTTTAATTGTGTTGCCGCTTGAATATATCCTGTTTTAGTATGGCACATCACCACTGAGCTAGTGGTGATACGAGGAGAATAACTAAATGTCAACTTATAAAAAAGCTGGATATAGGGTAGTTGCCTTGTTTGCACTAGTATTTGCTGTACTCTCATTGGCGCCCTCAACAGCCCAAGCTTTCACCTGTCAAACGGATTGCTTACATCAATTAAATGTATGTAATAGTTTTTGCAATCCAGGCCCGTTTGGCTGCCGTGACGCCTGTACCACTGCTTACTCGGACTGTTTATCAGGCTGCTAGTAAAAGGAAAGAGTTTCTTGCTTAAGATTTCTGCTTTAGCTGATGCTTTTTGGCTGAGTTGACCAGGGAGGAGCAACGATGGAAAATGCAAGCATGGAAAAAACGGCGAAGAAAGTAGAAGTTGCCGCTAATGTGGGCATTATCATTGTGGTCCTTCTGGCTGTCGCTTTTTGGGCTAAAGGCGGATTGTCGCACCAGGCCGAATCGCAGCACAACATACCAATTGGCTCAAAGTTGTCTTTGAAAACCGTGAACTGGCAGGCGAACGGAAAAAGCATGGTGTTCGCTTTGTCCACGACCTGCCATTTTTGTACAGAAAGCGCAAGCTTCTATCGTGAACTCGTACGTGAGTGCCGAAAGCAGAATGTGCGCACCGTCGCGGTGTTGCCGCAACCGGTAAATGAGGCGAGGCTTTACCTGGACAATGAAGGAGTAACGGTTGACGAAGTGGTCCAGTCTCCTCTACCAGACATCCAAGTCGCTGGAACGCCGACTCTGCTCCTGGTCGACCAGGGCGCGCGGATAAATGCCGTATGGTATGGAAAGCTGTCAGAGAACCGGGAGAAGGACGTTTTCGCGAATCTCAGCCGCTAAGGAATCTGTGCAGCCTTCGTAGCCCTTTGTGCTCATGGTTTTTGTTATCCTAATTCAACCATGAAACTACAAGGCTGCGGCACCGCGCTGATTACACCGTTCAAGCAGGACCAGAGCATTGACGAAAAAGCCCTTCGCTCCCTGGTTGAATGGCAGATTGCCTCTGGCATCCACTTTCTTGTTCCCTGCGGGACTACAGGCGAAACGCCGACCCTGACCAAAGAAGAATGGCTCCGCGTGATCGATATCACGATTGACGTCAACGGCGGACGTGTGCCGATCGTGGCTGGAGCAACGTCGAATAGCACGGCCGAAGCCGTAGAGAAAGCGCGCGAACTTGACCGTCGCAAAGGCGTGGACGCGATCCTGACCGCGTCGCCCTACTACAACAAGCCGACGCAGGAAGGCCAGTATCAGCACTTCAAAGCCATTGCCGGAGCCGTGGACAAACCGCTGGTGCTCTATAGCGTGGTCGGGCGCACCGCCGCCAATATCGAACCGGCAACGCTTGGCCGGCTGGCCAAAGTTCCCAACATCATTGCCGTAAAAGAAGCCAGCGGCAATATCTCCCAGATCGCTGAGGTCTTTAACCACGTGCCGGAAAGCTTCCTGGTTTTCTCCGGTGACGACGCCGTGACGCTGCCAGTGATCGCGCTGGGCGGCGTGGGCATTATTTCCGTTTGTTCGAATGAAATCCCCAAAGAGATGTCACAACTGGCGGCCGCCGCACTGAATAACGATTGGGACAAGGCCCGCCGCATACAGCGCCAATTCCTGCCCCTGATGCAGGCCAACTTTCTGGAATCGAACCCCATGCCGGTCAAGGCTGTGTTGGCGATGATGGGCCGCATTGAAGAGGTCCTGCGCCTGCCCATGCTGCCGGTCAAGCCGGAGACGCGATCCAAACTGGAAAAGATCGCAGCTGAAGTCGGGTTGCTGCAAGTGCACGCGACGGTTTCTGATCTATAGCAATAGCCTGAATCAGCCAGCTCAAAACGTGTTGGTGGGTTGCCTCAATCCCGGTAAAGAAGTCATAAGTCAGCACACGCTGGCTCCAGCCTATTTGTGCATCTTAGAAACTTAGGCCTGCTGCGAGGGTTGTAATAATCAGGCCTCGGCCAACGTCGGTTGCCACCATGCAGCCACCCCAGGGTTTCTCAATAAAGGTTTCTCAATAACATTGATCCGATGAATTGATCCAATGAAAAGAGGGTTACAGATGAAAGCACAGTCTCAAAAACTGTTCTTGATGACAGTGATTTTAATGGCGTTCCTGAGCGCACCGCTCTTCGCCCAGGATGATGACCCTCCGGGACGCGTGGCCCGACTGGGCTACGTCAACGGAAACGTCTCTTTCCAGCCTTCCGGAGAAGACCAGTGGAGCGAGGCCCTGGCGAACTATCCCCTCACTACCGGCGACCGGATTTACACGGACAGAGACGGCAGAGCGGAACTGGAAACCGGCAACATCGCGGTACGGCTATCTTCCGGCACAGACGTGGCCACCACCAGCCTGAATGATCGGCTTGTTCAACTGGGTCTGGCGCAGGGCACGTTGCGGGTAAGAGCCTATGAGATTCGGTCGGGAAATTCGGTTGAGATCGATACTCCCAACGCGGCACTTACCCTGCTCCGGGCCGGAAGCTACCGCGTGGAAGCTTTTCCTGATGACGACACCACCCTGGTCACCGTAAACAGCGGCG